>NZ_JBQLIX010000043.1:0-42936 GCF_052156495.1 Pseudomonas sp. NCHU5216
AAGGTTTTGGTTACTTTGCCCGCAAAGTGACTCGCCCGGGAGGGCGAAACCAAAAACATCAGCAAAAACGCGGCAATCTGGAACAGACACAAGAACAACCAGCAAGCCAACACACAAACTTGCCAGTCCGGTGTCAATCAGATATTCCCCCTGAAAATGCGATGAACCAAAAATAAGCGTTTCCGCTCAACGACAAAGCCGCCAATCGGCGGCTTTGTCGTTTCAGTTGTAGGGTGCACGCAGCGGGGATTGCTCGTTGGGGGGCGGTGCGCACGGCGCACCCTACGGTTTTACAGACGCTTGGCGTCGAGGATCAGCACCGGCTCGCGCGGTACGTTCTGGTGCATGCCACGGTTGCCGGTGGGCACCTGGGCGATCTTGTCCACCACGTCCATGCCATGGATCACCTTGCCGAACACGGCATAACCGAAGTCGCGTGAGCCGTGGTCGAGGAAGGCGTTGTCCTTCTGGTTGATGAAGAACTGGCTGGTGGCCGAGTCGCGCACCTGGGTGCGGGCCATGGCCAGGGTGCCACGGACGTTGTGCAGGCCGTTGTCGGCCTCGTTCCTGATCGGGGCGTCGGTGTCCTTCTGGCGCATGTCGGCATCGAAGCCGCCGCCCTGGATCATGAAACCGGGCATCACGCGATGGAACTGGGTGCCGTTGTAGAAGCCGCTGTCGACGTACTTGAGAAAGTTCTGCGTGCTGATCGGCGCCTTGTCGGCGTCCAGCTCCACTTCGATTTGCCCCAGGCTGGTGGTCAGCAGCACCTTGGGGTTTTCTGCCGCCAGCAGGCTGGAGGACAGCAGCAGGGTACAGGCAGCGAGCGCGAGTTGCTTGAGCATGATGGTCAGTTTTCCTTGTTGGCAGAGCCGTCGACTTCGGCGAGGAAGTCGAGCAGGACGGTGTTGAAGCGTTGCGGTTGATCCAGCGGTGTGGCGTGGCGTGAATTCTCGATGGCCTGCAGGCGCGCGTCGGGGAGCTCCTTCACATAGGCCTGCTTGAGTTCGATCGGGGTGTAGTCGCGATCGGCGCTGATCACCAGAGTAGGACAGGTGATGCGTTGCAGCCGTTCCCGCACGCCCCAGCCGATGATGGCGTCGAGGCTGGCGAGATAGGCACGTTTGTCGTTCTGCGGCCAACGCTGCTCCACCTTGCGCCGTAGTTCGGTTTGTTCCGGCAGCGGGAACAGCAGTTTGCCCAGGCCTTTGGCGATGGTGTCCAGTGGCAGCAAACGAGCCAGCAGCCAGCGTTTGGCGATTTCCAGGCGCTCGCGCAGGTTGTGCGGCTTCACTTCCGGAGCGCTGTTGACGATGGTCAGGCTGCGCAGCAGATGCGGCTGATCGACACCGAGCTGAAAGCCGATCATGCCACCCATGGAAATGCCCACCAGGTGCACCGGCGGCAGTTGCAGATGTTCGATCAGTGCCGCGACATCGTCGGCGAAGTCGAGCATGCGATAGCGCTCGTGCGGTTTGTCGGAGCGGCCATGGCCGCGCACGTCCAGGGCCAGTACGCGGTAATGAGCACTCAGCACGGGAATCTGCGCTTCCCAGTCCAGGGTGCTGGAGCCCAGGCCGTGCACCAGCAGCACGGGTGTGCCGTGGCCACGATCCTCGTAGTGGAGCTGGCAGCCATCATTGTCGAAGTAGGGCATGGGGCGCCTCAGGTGCTCGACTGCGGTGCGGCGAAGGGGGCATCGAGTGGCGCGCAGTCGAAGTTCTTGATCAGCTCGATGAGGATCTGCGTGGCCGGGCCGAGCGCACGATCCTTGTTGTTATAGAGGAAAAAGCGTGGCTTGCGCACGCCGCCCTGGCTCAGGGGCAGGGGCTTGAGCAAGCCTTCCTGCAATTCACGGGTGATCAGATGGCGCGGCAGCCAGGCAAAGCCCAGGCCGCTGCTGACGAAGGTGCGCGCGGTCGGCAGGCTGCCTACCGTCCAGCGCTGTTCCGCGCCTAGCCAGCCGGCATCACGCGGTTGCAGGCGGCCACTGTCACGGGTGACGACCTGCATCTGGCCTTCCAGATCCTGGAAGCTCAGTTCGCGTTGCAGGCGATGCAGCGGGTGCTCCGGGTGGGCCACGGCGACGAATTCCACCTCGCTCAGCTCGATGCCCAGGTGGCCGGTGATGTTCAAAGCGCTGATGGCCAGGTCGGCGGTGCCTTCGAGCAGCACCTCCTCGACCCCCGAAAGCACCTCCTCGCGCAGGCGCACGCGGCAGCCGCGGCTTTGCGGCATGAAGGCCGACAGGGCGCGCACCAGATTGGCCGTGGGGTAGGCGGCATCCACCACCAGGCGCACTTCGGCTTCCCAGCCCTGCTCCATGTGGTGGGCCAGTTCCTCGAGCTGGCTGGCCTGCTTGACCAGATGCCGCGAGCGGCGCAACAGCACGTCACCGGCCTCGGTGAGCACCGCCTTGCGCCCGTCGATGCGCAGCAGCGGCACGCCAAGCTGCTCCTGCATGCGCGCCACGGTGTAGCTGACCGAGGACTGAGAACGGTGCAGCACTTCGGCGGCCTGGGCGAAGCCGCCCTGATCCACCACGGCCTGCAGGGTTCGCCATTGATCCAGGGTTACTCGGGGTACCTTCATCACCTCATCCTGCTGTTGGGGCACCTCTAAAAGCTACCTGCGTTGTCATCGCTGCGTTAAAAACAGGCTCAAAATGCTCATTTACAGCTCGTAAACTCCGCTTTTTCGCCCGTTTTCGCCTTGCGCTGACTGCCTCGCTTACGTTTTTAGAGGCGCCCATTGGCGGTCATTGCCAGTTAAACTGGCACTCTTCTGTCGGAGAACAGCGCATGAAAAAACTAGGTTGTCTGCTGTTGCTCATGGGCTTGCCACTGGGTGCCCATGCTTATCCCATCGAACTGGAGAAGCAGCTCAATGGCGCCGAGGTATCGGCCACCACCCAGGACATCGACCACAACATCGCGGGGTTGATGCTCTACAACTACGGCCAGCGCGACGCCGAGTGCAAGGCCGTGTTCCGCAACGGCCCGGAGGCGCCGCGTATCCGTCAGGCCAGTCTGGCACCCGGAGCCAACAACAACCTGGTGGTCAGATTCAGCCGTAGCGTCATCCGTCTGCGGGTGGATCTGACCTGCAAGCCCAAGTAAGTCGAGGCTAGCGCTGCTTGTTGATCAAATCAACTTTATCGATATATGTAAGCGGATATTTGCTCTTTTTCATCGATAGGTCTGGGCGTAACCTGCGCTCCATCGACACCCACCCACTTCGATGGAGTCCTTATCATGTCCCGCGTTCTGGTTATCGAAAGCAGTGCCCGTCAACAAGGCTCGGTGTCCCGCGAGCTGACCCAACAGTTCATCGCCCAGTGGCAGGCCGCCAACCCGGCCGACCAGGTTCAGGTACGTGACGTGGCGGCCAAGCCGCTGCCGCACCTGGATCTGACCCTGCTGGGTGGCTGGATGACCCCGGCCGAGCAGCAGAGCGAGGCAGAGAAGGCCGCGCTGGCACGCTCCAACGAGCTGACCGAGGAACTGCTGGCCGCTGACGTGCTGGTGCTGGCTGCACCTATGTACAACTTCGCCATTCCCAGCACCCTCAAGACCTGGCTCGATCACGTGCTGCGCGCCGGGGTGACCTTCAAGTACACCGAAACCGGCCCGCAAGGCCTGCTGACCGGCAAGCGCGCCATCGTGCTCACCGCCCGTGGCGGCATCTATGCCGGCAGCGCCCTGGATCACCAGGAACCCTACCTGCGTCAGGTACTGGCTTTCATCGGCATCCACGACGTGCAGTTCATCCATGCCGAAGGCATGAACATGGGCGGCGAGTTCGTGGAGAAGGGCCTGGCCCAGGCCAAGGCCAAGCTGGCCGAAGTGGCCTGATTCCGTTCGACTCTCCTGAGTGCCCGCTTGCGGGTATTGCTGCCGGTCATTTCCCTGAGATGGCCGGCTTTTTGTTGTTGCTTCGCACAGGTGCGGTGGCAGCCCTGTAGGGTGCGCTGTGCGCACCAGGGCGCAAGACTGCGCCTGGCCGTCCCGGATTGCATCCGGGCTACACGGTTGGCGAGTCTATCGCCTGCATAAGCTGCGCAACTGTGGATTGTCCGCCTTTGCCGAACGCGCTATGTTCGCCGCCTTCTTCTGGAGGTGGCCCGTGCGATACCTGTCGATTGTGACCCTGCTGTGGGCCTTTTCCTTCAGCCTGATCGGTGAATATCTGGCCGGCCGGGTCGACAGCTATTTCGCCGTGCTCACCCGCATTGTTATCGCTGGCCTGCTGTTCGTGCCGCTGACGCGCTGGCGCGGCCAGGTACCGGCCTTCGTGCGCGGCATGCTGCTGATCGGGGCCCTGCAGTTCGGCATCACCTACGTCTGCCTGTACCTGAGCTTCGCCGTGCTCAGCGTGCCGGAGGTGTTGCTGTTCACCATCCTCACCCCTCTGCACGTGACCCTGATCGAAGATGCCCTGAACCGGCGCTTCAACCCCTGGGCCCTGGTCGCAGCGCTGGTGGCGGTGCTCGGCGCAGGCATCATCCGTTACGACGGCATCAGTCCGGGTTTCCTGTTCGGCTTCCTGCTGCTGCAACTGGCCAACTTCACCTTCGCCGCCGGCCAGGTGCTGTACAAGCATCTGCTGCTGCGCCATCCCAGTGACGAGCCGCAGTACCGTCGCTTTGGCTTCTTCTATCTGGGCGCATTGCTGGTGGCCTTGCCGGCCTTCCTGCTGCTGGGCAATGCTGAGCGCCTACCGACGACGGCACTGCAGTGGAGCGTGCTCGGCTGGCTCGGCGTGATGGCGTCCGGGCTGGGGCTGTACTGGTGGAACAAGGGCGCCAGCCTGGTCGATGCCGGTACCCTGGCGGTGATGAACAATGCCCTGGTGCCGGCCGGGCTGCTGGTCAACCTGCTGATCTGGAACCATGACGCCGACCTGCTGCGCCTGGCCCTGGGCGGGCTGGTGATCGCCGCCTCGCTGCCGCTGGCCCGGCTTGGACGAGCTGCCAGCGAGCGTGGGAGTGTCGCCTGATGCAATTATCCGGGCGCGGTGTGGCGCTGTCGGTAGGCGCCTCGGTGCTGTTTGCCATGCTGCCGGGCTATGTGCCCTGGCTGGCGCCGCTCGATGGTATCCAGATCTTCGCCCAGCGCGTGCTCTGGTCGATTCCCCTGGTGCTGTTGCTGGTGGTGTTGACGCGGCAGGGCGCACTGCTGCGCGAAACCTTCGGCCGTTTGCGCCGCGAGCCGCTGCTGCTGGCGGCCTGCCCATTGGCCGCCGCGTTGATCGGCGTGCAGTGGGGGCTGTTTCTCTGGGCGCCGCTGGCGGGGAAGATGCTGGACGTGTCCATGGGCTACTTCCTGTTGCCGTTGGCACTGGTGCTCACTGGCCGGTTGTTCTACGGCGAGCGCTTGCGCCCCTTGCAGCGCCTGGCCGTGCTCTGCGCCGTGCTCGGCGTGCTGCACGAACTGTGGCGTACTCAGGCGTTTTCCTGGCTGACGCTGATCACCGCGCTGGGTTACCCGCCCTACATGATGCTGCGCCGCTGGATGCGCCTGGATGCGCTGTCCGGCTTCGTGCTGGAGATGCTCATACTGGCGCCGCTGGCCATCTGGCTGATCGTCGCCCATGGCCCGGCCAATGCCTTCGCCAACAAGCCTGAACTCTGGTGGCTGGTGCCGGGCATGGCGTTGATCGGCACCCTGGCCTTCGCTTCGATGATGGCCTCTAGCCGACTGTTGCCCATGGGGCTGTTCGGCATTCTCAGCTACGTCGAGCCGGTGCTGCTGTTCGCCGTGGCGCTGCTGGTACTGGGAGAGCGCTTCGATGCCGCGCAGTGGCTGACCTACCTGCCGATCTGGCTGGCGGTCTTGCTGGTGGGCTGGGACAGTGCGCGCTTGCTGCGCAAGCAGGGTGCGGGCTGATCAGGCGGCACTGTGGCTGGCTTCGGCCAGCGGCATGAGTTGGCTGTAGGGGTTGTTCACCCGGTAGTGCAACTGGATGACGCCGCTGTTGAAACGGCGCTGTTCGCACAGTTCCAGGTTGCGTTCCAGGCCGGTGGCGAACAGGCGTATGCCGGCACCGAGCAGGCAGGGCCTGAGATTGAGCAGTACCTCGTCGATCAGCCCGGCAGCGTGACAGTTGCCCGCCAGGGTGCTGCCGCCCAGCAGCCAGGTGCGCTGCAGGCCTGCCTCGCGCAATACCGCCATGGCCTGGCTCGGGGTGCAGTGGGTCAGTTGCACCTCTGCGCAGGGCCGCGGCAGGGCCGAGCGGGTCAGCACCACGCAGGGCTTGCCAGGGTAGGGCCAGGGGCCGCCCTTGGCCAGCAGCGCCTCATAGGCCATGCGCCCCATCAGCAGCGAGTCGATCCCGGCGTAGAAGTGCTGGAAGCAGTTTTCCTCGTCCGCCTGGCGTTCGCTCTCCAGCCAGTCGAGGCTGCCGTCCGGGCGCGCGATGTAGCCGTCCAGGCTGGAGGTGACGTGGTAGATCAGTGAGGGCTGCATCCTGCCTCCGCAATGGGCGGGTATTGGCGTTGGAGCTGCGCGCCGAAGACAAGTTCGACGCGCTGCCTACCACTGGTCGGCAGGAGCAGCCTTTCAGTTCAGCACGTTGCGCAGAATCTCGTAGACGATGCCCGTGGCCACCGCCACCAGCACCACGTCGCTGCCTACCTGCTTCCACTCGTAACCCTCGTAGTGGGGCAAGCGTGCCGACAGGCGGCTGTCGAAGTTCTTGGCAATACCGGGTGGCAGAGGCTTGCCGCGGGCCAGGTTCTTGGCGATGCCGGGCGGCAGGGATGGGCTCGGACCGATCAGTTGGCGATTTTTGCCCAGCACGATACGCACCTGGCCGATGTCCACGCTGGGGCCGCGCATGTCGAACTGCACGTCGTCGTGACCGCCCTTGTGCGGATTGCCCTTGCCTGGCGGTGGAGCCGCGAGCAGTGGGGAGGCCGCCAGCAAGGTGCACAGGCCAAGGCATAGAGCCGCGTGAGATTTATTAGACATGAGGGACGCTCCCTTGGGGTGATGTCAATTCGACGCTCGGTATGCGGTTTCGGTTCCTGTGAAGGTTAGCCTTGATCGCGCTGCTGATCGGGGGCGAGTGCAAAGAAACTCGGCCCGGACGCCGGAAACCGTTAGGCTATGCACCGTTTTGTCGATCCTTCGAGGTAGTGTTGCCGTGTTTGCCCAATTCGCCCTGCATGAACGTCTGCTCAAAGCCGTGTCCGAGCTCAATTTCGTCGAGCCGACGCCAGTGCAGGCGGCTGCCATTCCACCGGCACTGGAGGGCAAGGATCTACGTGTGATTGCCCAGACCGGCAGCGGCAAGACCGCTGCCTTCGTCCTGCCGTTGCTCAATCGTCTGCTTGGTGATGGCAATTCCCGCCAGCGCCTGAGCATTCGTGCGCTGATCCTGCTGCCGACCCGTGAGCTGGCGCAGCAGACCCTCAAGGAAGTCGAGCGTTTCGCCCAGTACACCTTCCTCAAGGCCGGCCTGGTCACCGGCGGCGAGGACTTCAAGGTGCAGGCGGCGATGATGCGCAAGATCGACATCCTGATCGGCACACCGGGCCGTCTGGTCGAGCATGCCAACGCTGGCAACCTGCCGCTCGGTGAGGTCGAAGTGCTGGTGTTCGACGAAGCCGACCGCATGCTCGACATGGGCTTCGCCGAGGACGCCCAGCGCCTGGCCGAGGCCTGCGGGCCGCACCAGACGTTGCTGTTCTCCGCCACCACCGGCGGCAATGGCCTGCGCGAGATGGTCGCCAAGGTGCTCAAGGAGCCGCAGCACCTGATGCTCAACAGCGTCAGCCAGCTCAACGAGGGCACTCGCCAGCAGATCATCACGGCCGATCACAACTACCACAAGGAACAGCTGGTCGACTGGCTGCTGGCCAACGAGACCTATGACAAGGCCATCGTCTTCACCAATACCCGGGTGCAGGCCGACCGCCTCTACGGCAAGCTGGTGGCAGCCGGGGTCAAGGCCTTCGTCCTGCATGGCGAGAAGGATCAGAAGGATCGCAAGCTGGCCATCGAGCGCCTGCGCCAGGGCGCGGTCAAGGTGCTGGTGGCCACCGACGTGGCGGCGCGCGGGCTGGATGTCGATGGCCTGGATCTGGTGATCAATTTCGACATGCCGCGCTCCGGCGACGAGTACGTGCACCGCATCGGCCGTACCGGCCGCGCCGGTGGTGAAGGCCTGGCGGTGTCGCTGATCTGCCACACCGACTGGAACCTGATGTCGAGCATCGAGCGCTACCTCAAGCAGCGTTTCGAGCGCCGCACCATCAAGGAACTGAAAGGCGCCTACCAGGGGCCGAAGAACCTCAAGGCCTCGGGCAAGGCCGCCGGCAGCAAGAAGAAAAAGGCCGACAAGAAAGACCCGAAGAAAGCCGCCGCACCCAAGCGCAAGAGCGGCCCACGCCCGGCCGGCAAGCCCTCCACGCTGGTCAGCGCCGACGGCAGCGCACCGCTCAAGCGCAAGAAGCCGGCGGCGGAGTAACGGCGTAGGGTGGACGACGCTTCATCCGTCCACCGCTCCGCTCTGGTAATGCAGGCTCTGCCCCCTCTCCCATTTATGGGAGAGGGTGGCTCAGGCCATTCGGATCTGTCAGATAGACCCTCTGCCCCGGCCCCTCTCCCGCAAGCGGGAGAGGGGAGCTGTCTCAATCCACCCCGACGAACCCACCGGTCTGGTGCTGCCACAGGCGTGCATACAGACCGCCACGGGCGATCAGCTCGGCGTGACTGCCGGTTTCGATCACCTGGCCCTGGTCGATCACCACCAGGCGATCCATGCGTGCGATGGTGGACAGGCGGTGGGCAATGGCGATCACCGTCTTGCCTTGCATCAGGCTGTCCAGGCTTTCCTGAATGGCCGCCTCCACTTCCGAATCCAGCGCCGAGGTGGCCTCGTCCAGCACCAGAATCGGCGCATCCTTGAGCAGCACGCGGGCGATGGCGATGCGTTGGCGCTGGCCACCGGAGAGCTTGACCCCGCGTTCGCCCACCTGCGCGTCCATGCCGCGCCCGCCCTGGTTGTCGTCGAGGTTGGGGATGAAGGTATCGGCACGTGCTTTGCGCACGGCTTCCCAGAGCTCCTCGTCGCTGGCGCCAGGCTTGCCGTAGAGCAGGTTGTCGCGGATCGAGCGGTGCAGCAGGGCGGTGTCCTGGGTGACCACGCCGATATGCGCGCGCAGGCTTTCCTGGGTGACCGTGGCGATGTCCTGGCCATCGATCAGAATGCGCCCGCTCTCCAGGTCGTAGAGACGCAGCAGCAGGTTGACCAGGGTCGACTTGCCGGCACCGGACGGGCCGACCAGGCCGATCTTCTCGCCAGGGCGGATGGCGATGTCGAGGCCGGCGATCACCCCGCCTTGCTTGCCATAGTGGAAGTGGATGGCCTCGAAGCGCACCTCACCCCGGTTTACCTGCAGTGGCTTGGCGTCGTCGCGGTCGAGCACCTGGCGCGGCTGGACGATGGTCTGCATGCCGTCCTGCACGGTGCCGACGTTCTCGAAGATGCCGTTGACCACCCACATGATCCATTCCGACATGTTGTTGATGCGGATCACCAGGCCCAGCGCCAGGGCGATGGCGCCGGTGCTGATCAGCGCCTGGCTCCACAACCACAGGGCCAGGGCGCCGGTGCCGACGATCAGCACGCCGTTCATGCAGGTGATGAGAAAGTCCAGCGCGGTGATGGTGCGCGACTGCAGGCGGAACTTGTCGAGCAGTTCCTGCATGGCTTCGCGGGCGTAGCTTTCCTCCTCCTGCGAGTGGGCGAACAGCTTGAGCGTGGCAATGTTGCTGTAACCGTCCACCACCCGCCCCATGACCTTCGAGCGTGCGGCCGAAGCGGCCGCCGAGCGTGCCTTGATGCGCGGCACGAAGTACCACAGCGCGCTGCTGTAACCAATGATCCACAGCGCCAGCGGCAGTACCAGACGCAGGTCGGCGGCGGCGAACAGATACAGCGCGCTGCCGGCGTAGACCACCACGTGCCACAGCGCGTCGATCACCTGCATGGCCGATTCGCGCAGCGATGGGCCGGTCTGCATCACCCGTTGGGCGACACGGCCGGCGAAGTCGTTCTGGAAGAAGTTCAGGCTCTGCTTGAGCACGTAGCGATGGTTCTGCCAGCGGATCAGGTTGCTCAGCCCCGGGTTGATGGCCTGATGCGCCAGGAGGTTGTGCAGGCCGAACACCACCGGGCGGATGATCAGCGCCACCAGCAGCATCCACAGCAGGTCGCCCCGATGTTCGGCGAAGAAGCTGCTGGCATCGGTGCTGGCCTGGGCCATGTCGATCAACTGGCCGAGGAAGGCAAACAGCGCCACCTCGATCAAGGCGGCGAAGAAACCGACGATCAGTATGCTCAGCATCAGTGGCCACACCTGTTTCAGGTAGTGGCCGTAGAAAGGCAGCAGCCCCGCCGGCGGGGCGACATCGGGGCTGGGTTTGAAGACGTCGATCAGCGACTCGAAGCGGCGAAACAACATGGAGGCGGCATCCTGCCCGGAAAGCGAACGCCGATCCTAACGCGAACCCGTCTCAGGTGGCAGCGTTCTCTTCAGCTCGCTGGCCCAGGCCAGTAGTGGCACTTCGGTTTGCGGTTGCCAGATGCGCCGCAGCAACAGCAGCAGTTGCTCGGGCTCGCCGCGGGCGAAGGGCAGGCGCTCGATAGGCTCGTTGAGCTGCCAGCGGCCTTCTTGCCAACGGGCGAAATCGAAGCGGAAGGGGTGGTAGCCGGTCATGCCCAGGCGCAGATCGGTGACGATCAGATGCCCGTCCACCTGGTCATAGCGCAGCACGCCGTTGGTGAACCAGCGCAGGCGCTGGTGCATCGGCGAGTCGGCCAGCGTTGCCTGCAGGTGGGTACCACGGGGCAGGCGTTGCAGTTGCGGTGGCGCAGTATCGAACCAGCCGGTCAGCGCCTCGTGATAGTTCTCTCCGTCGAGCACGATGACGCGCCAGAGCAGGGTATTGAACGGCGTCGGGGTGACGAACAACTGCTCGGCCTGGATGCCCTGGCGGGCCAGTTCACGCTCCACCCGTTGTTCGGCCATGAACTTGCCGGCCAGGCTGAAGCCGATGTACAGGGTCGAGATGGCCAGGGCCACGGCCGGTACGCGCCAGCTCTGCTCGCGCAGCCCGGTGAACAGGCTGACGATCACCGCCACCAGCAAGGGGAGGCTGTATAACGGGTCGATGATGAACAGGCTCGACCAGGCCGTGGGTGTCGGCATCAAGGGCCAGAACAACTGAGTGCCGTAGCTGGTGAAGGCGTCCAGCAGCGGGTGAGTGATCAATACCAGCCAGAGGGTGAGCAGCAGGCGCCTGCTCGTATAACCGGGATGAGGACGAAAGCGCCGGATCAGCCAGGTGAGCAACAGGGCCAGGCCGCTGAGCACGAACAGCGAGTGGCTGAAACCGCGGTGATAGGTCATCTCGGCCACCGCATCGCCGTAGTCGATGACCACGTCGAGGTCGGGCAGGGTGGCCAGCGCGGCGCCATAGAGTAGGGCCTTGCGCCCTTGCCAGCGACCGAGCAACGCGCCCTGTATGCTGGCACCGAGAACGGCCTGGGTAATCGAATCCATTGCGTCGATCCATGAATGACGAGGTGGCTACGTTAGCGGAGCGGCAGCGCCGCTGCCGTAGCGAAATTTCAAGCAAAGGTTACAGTAGGCAGGGTTTGAGCCGGGTTTATCGTCATGTTGATCCTTTCCAACAGTGTTCATCTGCCCCTGGGCGAGATCGAACTGACCGCCATTCGCGCCCAGGGGGCGGGTGGGCAGAACGTCAACAAGGTGTCCAGCGCCGTACATCTGCGCTTCGACAGCCAGGCTTCGTCGTTGCCACCGTTCTACAAGGAGCGCCTGCTGGCTGCGCGCGACTCGCGCATTACCGAGGGTGGCGTGGTGATTATCAAGGCGCAGCAGTACCGCACTCAGGAGCAGAACCGTGCCGATGCGCTGGAGCGTCTGGCCGAGCTGATCCGCAACGTGGCCAAAACCGAGAAGAAACGCCGCCCGACCAAACCGACCCGCGGCTCACAGACACGCCGCCTGGACGGCAAGAGCAAGCGTGGGGCGATCAAGGCTGGGCGGGGGCGGGTCGATTACTAGGGGTCTATGCCGGTCGGCGTTTCGGCGCGGCCGTGCGCGTAACAGCGACAGCCTCGGATGGTTGGTTTTTCGCATGTTAGGGGGCGGGTTTGGTTGATACTGGGCTGGCAGGTTTGTGTGTTGTTTGGTGTTCTGGGCGCCGCTTCGGTGTATTCAGATATCCCGGCGTTCGCCCCCTCGGGCGACTCACTTTTCTTTGAAATCGGATTGCCGCCCAGTGCAAAGAAAAGTAAGCAAAAGAAACGCACTCCCACCATCCGGAACTAGGCGTCCCCGTCATGCTGCGCTCGACTCCCCTCACTCCGGCATCGCTCCGGGGTCGGCGTACATGGGCCATCCATGGCCCATTACGCGGGGCCGCCATCGGTATCTCGTGGCATCCATGCCACTCGCCCCCTGCGCAATGCCTGCGTTCGGCCTCCTGAAGGGGGAGTTAGCGCGCCTGAACGTACATCAGTTCCGGTCATGCCCGGCATGCTCTGGTAGCTGTGGAACCATGACGTGGCTGTCGAATTAAACCAATAGTTTCATTCGCGCAGTTTGCGTGTGGCTGCCTCCGCGTAGGGCGTACTCGCGAAGCAGTACGCCGTTGGTAGGAGTATTGAACGTGAGCCGTGGTGCCGAGCTCGGCAGGGCCCGGCGGACTATTCGTTGGCGCTCCTGAGTCCGCCCTACGGCTGCCCCCATTAAGCCCGTGAGAGTCCCATGGAGTAACCACAGGTTCAGGCGCGTGCAGAGCCCGCCCAGGAGGGCGAACGGAGTCGTCGTGGAAGAGGTTGAGCGGCATGGATGCCGCGAAAGCCACGATGGGCCAGGGATGGCCCACCGTGGCGGTCCTCTGGAGCGGCGATGGAGTGAGCGAACCCTGGCGCAGCCAGGGCCGGATGATCGGGCGGAGGGGTTTGGTTACTTTGCCCGCAAAGTGACTCGCCCGGGAGGGCGAAACCAAAAACATCAGCAAAAACGCGGCAATTCGGAACAGACACCAGAATAACCAACACCTTATTGCCAGCTCGGTATCAAAACCGACTTTCCCAAGACCCCACGAAGAACCTAGCGTTTCACAGCCTAAAGAAGCTCACCTTCTCCTGCATGCGCGTGGCCAGGTTGGCCAGTTCGCGGCTTGCCACGGCTACCTGCTCGGAGCCGGCCGAGGTTTCCTGAGTGGCCTGGTGAATCCGCCCGATATTGGCGCTGACATCCGCAGCAACGTTGCTCTGCTGCAGCGATGCGCTGGCGATCTGCGCGTTCATGCTGTTGATGGCTGTGACCTCCTGATGGATCTTGCCCAGCGAGCTTTCGGCGATGCGGGTCTGCTCCACCGTCTGCTGCGCCAGCTCGCGGCTGTCCTGCATCACTTCGGCCGCCTTGTTGGTGCCTGCCTGCAAGGTGGCGATCATGCCGCGAATCTCGCGGGTCGACTCCTGGGTACGGTTGGCCAGGGAGCGCACCTCGTCGGCCACCACGGCGAAACCACGGCCATGCTCGCCGGCGCGGGCGGCCTCGATGGCGGCATTGAGCGCCAGCAGGTTGGTCTGCTCGGCGATGGCGGTGATCACATCGGTGATCTTCTCGATGTTCTCGCTGTCCTGTGCCACCTGCAGCACGCTCTGCGCGGCACTTTCCAGGGTATTGGCCAGGTTCTGGATGGCACCTGCAGTGCTGCTCACCACCTCATTGCCCTTGCTCACCTCGACATCGGCGCTCTGCGTGGCGTCTGCCGCCTGGGTGGCATAGCCGGCCACTTCATTGACCGTCGCCGCCATCTGTTGGATGGCGCTGGCGACCTGCGCCGCTTCGCTGGCCTGCAGATGGATCTGCTGGTTGTTGTTGCTCGAGGTGTGCAGCAACTGCTCGGAGGCCTGCAGCAACTCGGCCGCCGCGCTGCGCACTTGGGTGATGGTATCGGCCAGGCGGCGGGTGGTGTTGCCCAGGGCAGCCATCACACTCTGCGGGTAGCGGGTGTCGATGCGCTGGTCGAGCTGGCCTTCGGCCAGGCGCCCGATGGCCTCGGCAACTTCGTGCGGCTCGGCGCCGAGTGTGGACTTCAGCCGCTGAATGATGACAAGGGAAATGCCGATGCCGAGCAGGATGGCCACGGCGGTGGCCAGCAGCATCAGCCACTGGAAGCTGCCGGCGGTGGCACGCACGGCATCGATGTGCTGGGCAATCTGCCGCTCCTGGAAGTCGATGTAGGCATTGATGTCCTTCAACCATTGGCTGTAGGCCGGCGATACCTCCTTGAGCAGCAAGGCCTGCGCTGCGGCGCGATCATCCTGGCGGCGCAGATTCAGCAACTGCTCGGTCAGTTGCAGGGTGCGCTTTTCGATGGCCTGGATGGCGTCGAGCAGCCGTTGTTCCTCGGCCGTGGCCGGTTGGCTGGCGAGCAGTTGCTGCATCAGCGTGGCCGATTTCTGATAGTCGCCGCGCAGGCGCTCGATGGTCTGCAGGTAGGCATTCAGGGCATTGTCGTCCACCAGTACGGCGTCGCGAATGGCGATGGCACGGTCATGCACGCTGCCACGAAAGTTGATCGCGTAACGCTGCTTGAGGGCAGCGCCTTCGTTGACCTCGGTGAGAGTGGAGTCGATGAAACCAACCCGCTGCACACCGATCAGGCTGATCAGCAGCATCAGGGACAGGATCAGGCCGAAGCCCAGGCCCAGGCGTTGGGCAATGCTGAGTGGGGCGTGCATGGACGATGCTCCTATGAGCGCACAGACGAAGAGATGAGGGGGATTCTAGGGACCGCCACGGCGGCACTACAGTGAATAATGGCTACATGGCCAATAGCCATTATGCATCTGTCGAACGGCGGGAGTGAGTGGTCGGTGATGCTGCTGGCAGCCTTGCGCTGGCCAGTTTTCTGCGTCTGCGGCAGGACGCTCGTGCAGTGTGTGGCGGGGCGCGCCTGGCGCCCCGCCGCACAGCGGTCAGGGCTCAGATGCCCTGCGGAATCTCTTCGCCGCCGAGGGCGCTGAACAGCTCGGGCAGGAACTCCACCAGGGTCATCATCATCAGGGTGAAGCTGGCATCCTGCTGGGCCAGGGCGTCGTCGCCGCCGTCCTGCTCGGCCTGCTCCTGGAGGATGTCCTCGAAGCGCAGGCGCTTGATGGTCAGCTTGTCGTCCAGCACGAAGGACAGCTTGTCCTGCCAGGCCAGCGACAGTTGTGTGACCTGCTTGCCGGTGGACAGGTGCAGCTGGATTTCCTCGCTGGTCAGATCCTGGCGCTTGCAGCGCACCACGCCGCCGTCCTCATGGGTGTCGCGCAGCTCGCATTCGTCGAGGACGAAAAAGCCTTCGGCCGCGCTCTGATTCTTCAGCCAGTCGGTGAGGGTGGCAGTCGGGGCGATCTTTACCGACAGCGGGCGCACCGGCAGCGAACCGATGGCCTCGCGCAGGGTGGAGAGCAGGTCTTCGGCCTTCTTGGCGCTGGCGCTGTCCACCAGGATCAGGCCCTGTTTCGGCGCGATGGCGGCGAAGGTGCCGGACTTGCGAATGAAGGCGCGTGGCAGGAAGGCCTGGACGATCTCGTCCTTGAGCTGGTCGCGCTCCTTCTTGTAGACCTTGCGCATCTGGGTGTTCTCGATTTCGTCGACCTTCTCCTTCAGCGCATCACGCACCACCGAGCCAGGCAGGATGCGCTCTTCCTTGCGTGCGCCGATCAGCAGGAAGTCGCCGCTGACATGCACCAGCGGGGCATCGGCACCCTTGCCGAAGGGGGCGGTGAAACCATAGGTGGTCAGCTCCTGGCTGGCGCAGGGACGTGCCGGCTTGCTGGCCAGAGCGGTTTCCAGTGCGTCGGCGTCGAAAGGGATGTCCTGGGTAAGGCGATAGACCAGCAGGTTACGGAACCACATGTGCGGATGACTCTCCATTGGCGTAAGGGGTGTGGACCGGCAAAGCGGTGCGACAGCGAACGCGGCAGCCAGGCTGCCGATGCGAAGCGCGCATTATTGTCGGCCTCGGCGTTCAGGCCAACCATTGGCAAGCAGCCGCCTGGAAAATTCCCCGGGCGACGCTAAGTTCTTGCTACTTCGATAAATTTTTTTCACATCGGGGCTTGCCAAGGTCATGAACGCTCTCTAGAATGCGCCCCACTTCGAGAGTGAATGGGGTGGTTAGCTCAGCCGGGAGAGCATCTGCCTTACAAGCAGAGGGTCGGCGGTTCGATCCCGTCACCACCCACCAATCTCGCAGTTACGCGCAGCGGTAGTTCAGTCGGTTAGAATACCGGCCTGTCACGCCGGGGGTCGCGGGTTCGAGTCCCGTCCGCTGCGCCATTCTTCTCCTCGCTTCATCCCCTCCTGTGACACTTCTTCGGCATTCGTCGAAACAGCCAATAAATCCTTTGCAGTCCTGAACTTGTGCGCTTTGCCGGGCTCCTAATGCCGTAGCCAGCAGCGTGCTGCTTCGCAGGCCTCGATCCTGTGATGTCTGCTTGCGTCGAGGCGCTAACAGACCCTAAGCTCGCGCTTTCACACGACGGCCTTCGGGCGTATCAACAAAGGAACAAGCATGAAACAGCATCGTTTGGCGGCGGCGGTTGCCCTGGTGGGTCTGGTACTCACCGGTTGTGATTCGCAGACCAGCGAAGTCGAACTCAAGAGCCCGGCGCAGAAAGCCTCCTACGGCATCGGCCTGAACATGGGTCGCAGCCTCTCCGAGGAAGGCATGGACGATCTGGACTCCAAGGCCGTCGCCCAGGGCATCGAAGATGCGATCGCGAAGAAGGAGCCACGCATCAAGGATGAGGAGATGGTCGAGGCCTTCACCTTCCTGCAGAACCGTGCCCAGGAGCGCATGGTCAAGCTGAGCAAGGAAACCGCTGAGGCCGGCAAGAAGTTCCTCGAAGAGAATGGCAAGCGTGAAGGCGTGGTGACCACCGCCTCGGGCCTGCAGTACGAAGTGATCAAGAAGACCGATGGCGCTCAGCCCAAGCCTGACGACGTAGTCACCGTTCACTACGAAGGCAAGTTGACCGATGGCAGCGTCTTCGATAGCTCGGTCGCCCGTGGCACCCCCATCGATCTGCCGGTCAGCGGTGTGATCCCGGGTTGGGTCGAAGGTCTGCAACTGATGCACGTGGGCGAGAAGTACAAGCTGTACATCCCCAGCGAGCTGGCTTATGGCGAGCAGAGCCCGTCGCCGGCCATTCCGGCCAACTCGGTGCTGGTGTTCGATCTGGAGCTGATCGGCATCAAGGACAAGAACGCCAAGGATCAGGACGCAGCCCAGTAACAACCTGCTGCATCTGAAAAAAACGCCCCGTCTCTTGATGGGGCGTTTGCGTTTTAGCGCTTGACCTGACCGGCGCGAGTTGATCCTGATGTTACGCTTATGCACATTGTGCGAATTGCTCCCAAGTGACCTTCGTTACACTTGAATGACGTTTTCGTCAACTCACAACTTATTGATTTCATTGGGTTTTGTAGGCTGGGCAAAAAATGCCCGATCTGACTGAAGGCCGCATAGCACGGGGCTTTGGTAAGCTTGTCGAAAGTCTTTGCACAGGTTTATCCACAGCTTCGGTGGATAAACCGGCAACCCCAGGCAGTCACTGGGCTGCCAAGGAGCGATGATGAAAACTCCCTGGAAACTGGCGCGTTACCTTCCGCTTGCGGCGCGCTTCGTGCGTGACGGCAAGCTGCCCGAACTGTTGCGCCAGCTTGCCGACAAGAAGAGCCCGGCTGGTGCTCGCTTCGCCGCGCTCAGAGAGGACGTGCAACTGTTGCGTTCGCTGTGCCTGGCCTGGTTCAAGGGCGAATATCGGCAGGTCAGCAAGCAGGCCTTGCTGATGGCCGTGGCGGCGCTGCTCTACTTCGTCACACCGCTCGATGCCATACCCGATTGGTTGGTGGGCTTGGGTTTCGTCGATGACCTGGCCGTACTGGCCTGGGTACTCAATACCTGGAGGGACGAGCTGCAGGCGTTTCGCCTCTGGC
Source organism: Pseudomonas sp. NCHU5216 (assembly GCF_052156495.1). NCBI lineage: Bacteria > Pseudomonadati > Pseudomonadota > Gammaproteobacteria > Pseudomonadales > Pseudomonadaceae > Pseudomonas > Pseudomonas sp. NCHU5216. The sequence goes on from NZ_JBQLIX010000043.1 coordinate 18,047, forward strand.
GCGAGCAGCAGTCGCCAGAGCGGCTTGCCGTCATCGAAGCGCTGCCTGCACCGAGCGATGCCAAGGACGTTTCGCCTCAGGCGAACATCTGAGTCGGCCGCCTGTTAAGATGCCCCGAGCCTTCGGTTGCGCATTTTTCTGGAGAGACGATGACAGTGCAAATCATTGCCCGCGACGGCGAGCCGGAATACGCCGTGCTGCCCTGGGCCGATTACCAGGCCTTGCTGCAGGCCGCCGGGCAGAGCGCGCAGACCCCTGCGATGCAGGATACGCGGGCGCAGGGCAACGCCACGCGCCCGCCCTTGAGCCAGTTGCAGCGACTGCGTGAGGCCAAGGGCCTGGCCGCCGAGGAGCTGGCGCGTAGCGTCGGTATCAGCCCGCACTACCTGGCGATGATCGAACGTGGCGAGCGTCAACCCGATGCCGCCATCCTCCGCTCACTGGCCTGGCAGCTCGGTCTGGAGGGCTGGTCTTGAGTGTGCGTATCAGCCGTCAACACTGGCAGGCGTTGCTCGCCGAACTGGATGATGCCCGCCGTCAACGCCACCTGCTTACCTACCGTGCCCTGATCGAGCGTCTGGAGCTGCCCAGCCCGGCCATGCAGACGCTCACGGCGGCGCTGGAACATCTCGCGGCGCTGGATGCGCGTGCCGATCGCCCATTGCGCAGCGCGCTGGTGATCAGCCAGGGTGCCAGCCGACTGCCCAGAACCGGTTTCTTCGACTGCGTGGCCCGCCTGGCACGCTTCAGCGGCGCGCCCGATGGCGTCGCGGCGGCGTCCTGGCACGCTGCCGAAGTGACCCGTGTCTTCGAGTTCGAGTACCCCGAGGATGTCTAGGTGGCTCTGGCAGTTACGCGCGCGTCTGGGCTATTGGCTGGCGCGGCGCCTGTTCCATTGGCCCTGGGTAATGCGTCAACCGCGTGCCTGGCAATGGATGCAGGGGCAGTACGGGCGCATGGCCAATCTGGGTGATCGCGCTGCGCAGAGCTTCTATGGCCATATCCTGTTGTTTCGTGGTCAGGGTCTTGGCGCGCGGGAGGAGGGCATGCGCCTGCTGCGCCTGGCGGCGCAGGCCGGTGATGGCAAGGCGGCCTATCAGCTCGGGCAACTGGCGCTCAAGGGCGACACCCGGCAACCGCCCGACGGCCAGGAGGCCGCGCGCTGGTGGGGCATGGCGCTGGCAGCGGGGCATCCGTTGGCGGCAGGGCGCCTGGCCCTGCTGTATCGCGAGGGCGCGCCAGGGCTGGCGGTCGACCCCGCGCAGGCCGAGCACTACGCTCGTCTCGATGCTCAGGAGCGCTGAGCCGCCTCGATGATATGCACGCTGTAACCCGGCATGGCCTTGGCGCCGCGCTTGGCATCGGAGGCCATCTCGGCGAGCAGGGCGGCGTCCAGGTGCGTGCAGTCCTGCCCCTGCAACTGCACCACGCCCACCGAGAGTGACAGCAGCGGGTATTCCTGGCGCTGGCCCTGGCGGTTGTGGGCGACGAAGCAGCCCGCCTGCAGATGCTCCTCACGGTAGAAGCGTCGGCACTGGTTCTGGAAGTCGTCCAGCAGGCGGCTGAGCTTCTGTCGCCAGTCCTCGCTGCCCAGCACCAGCATGAAGTCGTCGCCGCCGATATGGCCGACGAAGTCCCGTGCCGGGTCGACACGCTCGTTCAGGCACTGGGCCAGGCACAGCAGCACTTCGTCGCCCTTGGCATAGCCATAGAGGTCATTGAAGGGTTTGAAGCTGTCGATGTCGACGTAGCACACCGCTGCCGCACGTTGCTGTTGCAGCAGGCGGGTCAGGCATTGCTGGATCGGCACGTTGCCGGGCAGCAGGGTCAGCGGGTTGGCATGGCGGGCCTGCTGCAGCTTCTGCTCGGTGATCAGCTTGAGCACGTCGATGACGCGGCCCAGGCCGCGATAGCTACCCTGCAGGGTGATGATGAAGTCTTCTTCGATACGCTGGCGGGCGCGGCTGGTGAGCAGGCGGCTGACCTTCTGCAGCGACTGGTACAGCTCCACGGCGAGAAAGTCCTGACTCATCAGGCGGCTGATCGGCTTGCGCGCGAACAGGTCGGTGGCGAAGGGCTTGAGCAGGGCCTCCGACAGCGAATGGCGGTGGACGATGCCGATGGGCTGCTGGGCTTCGTCGAGCACGGCCAGGGAGTTCAGGTTCGGCTGCGCGCGGAACATTTCCAGCACTTCGGCGGTGGCTGTGTGCTGGTTTACCGCAGGCAGCTCGTTGAGCAGCGGAGTCAGGTCATGGTGGTCGTCATTGAGCACGGCCTGGTTGTCCTGCAGGCTGGTGAGCTGCTGGCGTACCTCGCGCGGCGGGCGCTCCTCTGGGCGACCGAGCAGGTAGCCTTGCATCAGATCCACACCCATTTCGGCCAGCACGGTGAATTCCTCCACGCGCTCGATGCCCTCGGCGATCACCTGGGCGCGCGAGGCCTGGGCCATCTTCAGGATGGAGCCGACGAACTCGCGCTTGACCGCGTCCTGATGGATGCCATCGATGAAGTGACGGTCGATCTTCACGTAGTCCGGGCGCAGCTCCGACCACAGGCGCAGGCTGGAGTAGCCGGCGCCGAGGTCGTCCAGGGCGATGGAGAAGCCCATGGCGCGGTAGTGATGCAGGGCGTTGTCGAGCAGGGCGAAGTCTTCGGTCGGGGATTGCTCAGTAAGTTCAATGACCACCTGGCTCGGTGGAATGCCGAAGGCCTGCAACAGCTTGAGCGTACGGCCTGGCTGATGGCTGGCTTCGAGCAGGGATTCGGGGGAGACGTTGAGGAACAGCTTGCCTTCCAGCCCCAGGTTGCTGAAGCGCTTGCAGGCACTCTTGCGGCAGAGCATTTCCAGGTCGCTGAGGCGACCGGCATGGCGAGCCACGGCGAAGAGGGTCAGCGGCGAGTGCAGTGGGCTGTTGGACGGCCCGCGGGTCAGCGCCTCGTAGCCGAGGATGCGCTGCTCCGAGAGGGATACGATGGGCTGGAACAGGCTGTTGAGGTCGCCGTGAGCGAGGATGTTACCCAGGGCGCTCAACTGCTCGGTGACGGTCATGATGGTCTCGTTATGCCTGGAAACGAAAAAGGCCGATCAATGATCGGCCCCTGTATTTCACGACAGTTTGATGACTATTTGATGACGGGTTGCGACGCCTTTCATCAATGTTGCGCCAATGCCGGATTGAGGTTCAGGTAGTCGATGAGGATGTGCCCGGACTCGGCCAGGTAGGCATCGTCTTCCGGCTTGCTCTTGTCGTCCTCGACGGGCAGGGCGTCTTCGTCTTGCTTGGCCAGTTCCTTCAATGGCTCCTCGCCTTTGGCCACGCGCCGATCGTTCTCCAGCTTGAGCTGTTTGGCCTCGATATCGGCCTGCCTGGCGCGGCGCTTGGCCTCGTTGAGGCTGACGGTGGTTTCGGCCATCAACTGTTTCGACAGGTCGATGCTGGCGCGGGTGAAGAGGAAGTCCGGGTCATGCGCGGTGCGCTGATCGTGCTTGCTCTGCAGTTGCTTGAGGAACGGCTTGATCGGGTCCAGCTCCGGCTTGATCGCCGGGCGGATGCTGTCCCAGGGCATGGCGGCCGGCAGGGCGCTCTCGCCGATGTCCTTGGTGTGCATCACGTCCGGGTAGGCGATGTCCGGAAGCACGCCCTGGTGCTGGGTGCTCTGCCCGGAAACACGATAGAACTTGGCCAGGGTCAGCTTCAGCTCGCCGTGATTGAGTGGCTGGATGGTTTGCACCGTGCCCTTGCCGAAGGTCTGGCCGCCGAGGATCAGGGCGCGATGGTAGTCCTGCATGGCACCGGCGAAGATCTCCGAGGCGGAGGCGGACAGGCGGTTGACCAGCACGGCCATCGGGCCTTTGTAATAGGCGCCCTTGTGCTCATCGGCCAGTACATCGACGCGACCGTCCGAGTTGCGTACCAGTACGGTCGGGCCTTGATCGATGAACAGACTGGTCAGCTCGGTGGCTTCCTGCAGCGAGCCGCCGCCGTTGTTGCGCAGATCGATCACCAGGCCGTCGACTTTCTCCTTCTGCAACTCGTCGATCAGGCGCTTCACGTCGCGCGTGGTGCTCTTGTAGTCCGGATCGCCGGCACGGAAGGCCTTGAAGTCCAGGTAGAAGGCCGGCAGTTCGATCACCCCGAGCTTGTAGTCATGGCCGTCCTGGGTCAGGTGCAGCACCTTCTTCTTCGCGGCCTGTTCTTCCAGCTTGACCGCTTCGCGGGTGATGGTGACCACCTTGCTGGTCTGGTCGCTCGGTGGGTTGCTCGCCGGGATGACTTCCAGGCGCACGGTGGAGCCTTTCGGGCCACGGATCAGCTTGACCACTTCGTCCAGGCGCCAGCCGATCACGTCGACCATCTCGTCATTGCCCTGGGCGACGCCGATGATCTTGTCGGCCGGAGCGATCTGCTTGCTCTTTTCCGCCGGACCGGCCGGCACCAGGCGCACCACCTTGACGTAATCGTTGTCGTTCTGCAGCACCGCACCGATGCCTTCGAGCGACAGGCTCATGTTGATGTCGAAGTTTTCCGCGTTATCCGGCGACAGGTAGGTGGTGTGCGGGTCGTAGGTGGTGGCGAAGGCATTGATGTAGGCCTGGAACACGTCCTCGCTACGGGTTTGCTTGAGGCGCGCCAACTGGTTCTTGTAGCGCTTGGTCAGCAGCTCCTGGATGGCCTTGGTGTCCTTGCCGGCGATCTTCAGGCGCAGCACTTCGTCCTTCACGCGCTTGCGCCAGAGTTCGTCGAGTTCGGCGCTGTTCTTGGCCCAGGGCGCATTCTCGCGATCGACCTGCAGGCTCTCGTCGACGGTGAAGTCGATCTTGTCCACACCTTTGTCGAGCATGGCCAGGGCATAGTCCAGGCGCTCCTGCAGGCGCTGCAGGTGGCGGCGGTAGATGACGAAGCCGGGTTCCAGATCACCGCTTTTCAGCAGGTCGTCGAACTTGGTGCGCCACTTGTCGAATTCGGCGATATCGGCGGCCGTGAAGTAACTGCGCGTGGGATCGAGCAACTTGAGGTAGTTGTCATAGATCTTGATCGAGCGTTCGTCATTGAGCGGCGGCTTGTTGTAGTGATGACGGCGCAGCAGTTCCACCACGTTGAGGCTGGCGACCACCTGATCGCGATCCGGCTGCAGGTATTGCCAGTCGGTGCTGGCAGGCTTGGCCGCCAGCGGCAAGGCGCTGAAGCCGAGGGCGATTGCGAGGGCGGTACTTGCGAGTGAGCGCTTCATGCTGATTCGACGTAGTGGCAGGTGATAACGCATATTAGGCCGTATATGAGGGCGCCAGGTTCCGTTGGCGCTGAGCTAGGTTTCGCTTGCACTATGGAGGCAGCATGAAGGCATTGCAAGGCGTCGAAGGGCGGGCCGAGTGGCTCGAGCAACCCGCACAGGCCTGTGACGTGGGGCAGATTCGGGTGAAAGTGGCGGCAGCCGGGCTCAATCGGGCCGATCTGCTGCAGCGTGCTGGGCTCTATCCGCCGCCGCCCGGAGCCAGCCAGGCATTGGGCCTGGAGTGTGCCGGGGTGGTGGTCGAGGTTGGCCCTGGCAGCGCCTGGGCAGTGGGTGATCGCGTGTGCTGCCTGTTGGCCGGAGGCGGCATGGCCGAGGAGGTGGTGGTCGATGCGCGCCATGCGCTGCCGCTGCCGGAGGGCCTCAGCCTGGCCGAGGCGGCAGCCGTGCCGGAAGTCTACGCCACCGCCTGGCTCAATCTATTCCAGCTCGCAGGCCTCAAACCAGGGGAGAAGGTATTGCTGCACGCTGGTGCCAGTGGTGTCGGCTCGGCGGCCATCCAACTGTGCAAGGCCTTTGGCAACCCCTGCTGGGTCAGCGTCGGCTCGGCCGAGCGGCTGGCCTATTGCGAGGCGCTCGGCGCTCAGGGCGGTGTGCTGCGTGGTGAGGATTTGCAGGCCCTGCGCGATTTCGGCCCGTTCGACGTGATTCTCGACCCGGTGGGCGGCCAGTATGCGGCGCTCAATCTGGAGTTGCTTGCGCAGGATGGCCGCTGGGTCAACATAGGCCTGATGGGTGGGCGCGAGGCCAAGCTGGATCTGGCTCAGGTGCTGGGCAAGCGCATCCAGTTGATCGGTTCGACGCTGCGCAACCGCGACGACCGCTTCAAGGCCGAGCTGTTGCACGATCTGCAGCAGCAGGTATGGCCATTGTTCGGTGAAGGACGCATCAAGCCGCAACTGGAGCGCACTTTTGCACTCAAAGACAGTGAGGCCGCTTTCGAGACGCTGGCCAGCAATCAGGTTAATGGCAAGGTGGTACTGCTGATTGACCCCGAGCTGGCGCAATAGGGCACCTCTAAAAACTACCTGCGTTGCCATCGCGGCGTTAAAACCAGGCTCAAAATGCTCATTTACAGCGCGTAAACTGCGCTTTTTCGCCTGTTTTTGCCTTGCGCTGGCTGCCTCGCCTACGTTTTTAGAGGCGCCCAGTAGAGCCTCCGCTCACCGATTGAATGAATGCTGCGATTGCCACATTCAATCGATACCATGGGTGTAATCAATAAGCTTTTTTTCGGTAGGGGGCTAATATACGCCCCATCGAAGTTATCAACCCTCAGTGAAACTCAACAAGGAGTCAGAGATGTCCCTCATCAACACTCAAGTGCAACCGTTCAAGGTCAACGCCTTCCACAACGGCAAGTTCATCGAAGTGACCGAGGAGAGCCTCAAGGGCAAGTGGTCCGTGCTGATCTTCATGCCGGCTGCCTTCACCTTCAACTGCCCGACCGAGATCGAAGACGCCGCCAACAACTACGCCGAGTTCCAGAAGGCCGGTGCCGAGGTGTACATCGTCACCACCGACACCCACTTCTCGCACAAGGTCTGGCACGAAACCTCGCCGGCCGTTGGCAAGGCTCAGTTCCCGCTGATCGGTGACCCGACTCACCAGCTGACCAACGCTTTCGGCGTGCACATCGCCGAAGAAGGCCTGGCCCTGCGTGGCACCTTCGTGATCAACCCGGAAGGCGTGATCAAGACCGTTGAAATCCACTCCAACGAGATCGCTCGTGATGTCGGCGAGACCCTGCGCAAGCTGAAAGCTGCCCAGTACACCGCCGCTCACCCGGGCGAAGTCTGCCCGGCGAAGTGGAAAGAAGGCGAGAAGACCCTGGCTCCTTCCCTGGATCTGGTCGGCAAGATCTAAAAATGGGCGCAGAGCTGCTGCGCTAGGTATTGCTGCGTTGAAATCAGGCTCGGACTGCTCATTTACAGCTCGTAAACTCCGCGCCCTCGCCTGATTTTCGCCTTGCACTACCGTCGCTCGCGACGCTCTTCATCCCATTTTCGCCTGACAAGGTCTAAAAGGCCTTTAAAGGTGCCCGAACGCCCGGGCGCGATCCGTCCGGGCGTTTTTTCGCCCGTAATTCGCTACTTCTAGAGGATTCCCGTCATGTTGGACGCCAATCTGCAAACCCAGTTGAAGGCCTACCTGGAAAAGGTCACCCAGCCGTTCGAGATCGTCGCGTCCCTGGATGACGGCGAGAAGTCCAAGGAACTGCTCGGGCTGCTCGAAGACATCGTCGGCCTGACCGACAAGATCACCCTCAAGACCGATGGCAACGACGCCCGTCGTCCGTCGTTCTCCCTCAACCGCCCTGGCGCGGATATCGGCCTGACCTTCGCCGGCATCCCCATGGGCCACGAATTCACCTCGCTGGTGCTGGCGTTGCTGCAGGTGGGCGGCCATCCGTCCAAGCTCGACGCCGAGACCCTCGAGCAGATCAAGAGCATCGAAGGCAAATTCGAGTTCGAGACCTATTTCTCGCTGTCCTGCCAGAACTGCCCGGACGTGGTGCAGGCACTGAACCTGATGGCGGTGCTCAACCCCAACATCCGTAACGTCTCCATCGACGGCGCGCTGTTCCAGGAAGAGGTCGAGCGCCGCCAGATCATGGCTGTGCCGAGCGTCTACCTCAACGGTGAGGCATTCGCTTCCGGCCGCATGGACGTGAAGGAAATCCTCGCCAAGATCGACACCGGCGCCTCCAGCCGCGACGCCGAGAAGATGAGCGCCAAGGAGGCCTTCGACGTGCTGGTCGTGGGCGGTGGCCCGGCTGGCGCTTCCGCAGCCATCTACGCTGCCCGTAAAGGCATCCGCACGGCCATTGCCGCCGAGCGTTTCGGCGGTCAGGTACTGGACACCATGGCCATCGAGAACTTCATTTCGGTGAAGGAAACCGAAGGCCCGAAACTGGTGCGCGCCCTGGAAGAGCACGTCAAGGAATACGAAGTCGATGTGATGAACCTGCAGCGCGCCACCGCGCTGGTACCGGCCAGCAAGGAAGGTGGCCTGCACGAAGTGCAGTTCGATAACGGCGCCTCGCTCAAGGCCAAGACCGTGATCCTGTCGACCGGCGCGCGCTGGCGCGAAATGGGCGTGCCCGGTGAGCAGGAGTACAAGGCCAAGGGCGTGTGCTTCTGCCCGCACTGCGACGGCCCGCTGTTCAAGGGCAAGCGCGTGGCGGTGATCGGTGGCGGCAACTCCGGCGTCGAGGCAGCCATCGACCTGGCCGGCATCGTCGCCCACGTTACCCTGCTGGAGTACGACAGCCAGTTGCGTGCCGATGCCGTGCTGCAGAAGAAGCTCTACAGCCTGCCGAACGTCGACGTGATCACCAGCGCCCTGACCAGCGAAGTGACCGGCGACGGCCAGAAGGTCAACGGCCTGGTCTACAAGGATCGTAATTCCAGCGAGTTCCACTCCCTCGAACTGGAAGGCATCTTCGTGCAGATCGGCCTGCTGCCCAACAGCGACTGGCTCAAGGGTACGGTGGAGCTGAGCCCGCGCGGCGAGATCATCGTCGATGCCCGCGGCCAGACCTCGCTGCCAGGGATCTTCGCCGCCGGTGACGTCACCACTGTGCCGTACAAGCAGATCGTCATCGCCGTGGGCGAGGGTGCCAAGGCTTCGCTGAGTGCCTTCGATCACCTGATCCGTCATAACTGATCAGTGCGCTAGAACGACAAAGGCCACCTTCGGGTGGCCTTTGTCGTTGGTGTATCTGTGGGATGCGCTTTCGGCTCGGGCATCCTGCTGCGCTCTACCTCCTGCTTCCATGCAGTCGTAGCGGCGACAGCTTCGCGGCTAAAGCCCCTCCCACAAGCTCTTCGACCCTCAGCGCTTCAGGCCACCCAGAGTCAGCGGCATGTGGCGGTTCACGTCCTTGTACAGCAGGTAGCGGAAGCGGCTCGGGCCGCCGGCGTAGCAGGCCTGCGGGCAGAAGGCGCGCAGCCACATGAAGTCGCCGGCTTCCACTTCGACCCAGTCCTGGTTGAGGCGATACACCGCCTTGCCTTCCAGCACGTAGAGGCCGTGCTCCATGACGTGGGTTTCGGCGAAGGGGATCACGCCACCCGGCTCGAAATTGACGATATTGACGTGCATGTCATGGCGCATGTCGCTGATGTCGACGAAGCGCGTGGTGCTCCAGCGGCCTTCGGTGCCCGGCATGACGATGGGCTCGATGTCCTGCTCGTGGGTGACGAAGGCTTCCGGGTAGGGCACGCCGTCAACAGCCTGATAGGCCTTGCGCAGCCAGTGGAAACGCACCGCTTCGCTGCCCTTGTTGCGCAGCGACCAGTCGCTCTGCGGCGGGATGAAGGCGTAGCTGCCCGGACGCAGGGCATGCTCGCTGCCGTTCAGGGTCAGATCACAGGTGCCTTCGACGACGAAGATCACGCCTTCGGCAGTCGGATCCAGCTCCGGCTTGTCGCTGCCGCCGTTGGGGCCGACTTCGACGATGTACTGCGAAAAGGTTTCGGCGAAGCCGGTCAGCGGGCGGGCGATGACCCACATGCGCATGTTGTCCCAGAACGGCAGATGGCTGGTGACGATGTCACGCATCACGCCTTTGGGGATCACGGCGTAGGCTTCGGTAAACATGGCGCGGTCGGTCAGCAGTTGCTCCTGACCGGGATGGCCGCCATGCGGGGCGTAGTAGAAGGGGGTTTTGCTCATCGAGAAGAGGCCTCGGCGATGGTGAAGCGTCGGGCGGGCGCCCGGCGGGGAACGGATGTGCAGACTATAAGGAAGCAGCGGCTGGATTCGGAAATTAAATAGTAGAATGCCTGGCAGTGGCTTTCATGATGGGTGTATCCATGCTCGACCCGGTTCTACTGCGCAGCTTTCTCGCCGTGGTGCAGACCGGCGGCTTCACTCGCGCCGCCGCCAGCCTGCACCTGACCCAGTCCACCATCAGTCAGCAGATCCGCCGCCTGGAGGCGCAGCTCGGCGCCGAGCTGCTCGACCGCAGCGGGCGTTATGTGGTCACCACCACCGAGGGTGAACGCCTGCTTGGCTATGCCCAGCGCATAGTCGCCCTGATGGACGAGGCGCAGCAGGCGTTGGGACGCAGCGCGGAAGAGGGCGAGGTGCGCCTGGGCGTACCGGACGACTTCGCCGCCAGCAGCCTGACGCCTTATCTGGCCGACTTCGCCGACGCCTACCCGGGCATTCGCCTGGAGATCACCAGTGGCCTCAGCAATGACGTGTGGCGTGCCTTCAATGCCGGGGAGCTGGATCTGGCGCTGATCAAGCAGCGCGCCGGCAGCGTCAAGGGCCTGGCCAGTTGGGCCGAACCGCTGGCCTGGCTGGACAGCCGTGAGCGCCCGGTGCTGGCGCGTAATCCGGTGCCGCTGGCGGTGTTCCCGCCCAATGGCCTGTACCGCCTGGAGATGACCCATGCGCTGGATGCCATGGGCAAGCCCTGGCGTATCGCCTATGTCAGCAGCAGCCTGCCCGGCGTCAGTGCCGCGGCTGAAGGCGGTCTGGGCCTGACCCTGTTGCCGCGCCGATTGATCACCCCGGCGCATCGCGAGTTGGGCGAGGCAGAGGGGTTTCCCACCGTGGCCCCGGTGGAGGTGGCCCTGCATGCCCGTGCCCAGTTGCCCGGCCCCGCCCGCGAACTGGCCACGGCGTTGACCCAGGCCTGCGAAAGGATCATGGCGCTGTAGGGTGCGCTGCGCGCACCACGGCTGGAAGAGCATGGCTGACCTGCGACATTGCTTGAGATCGGACTGGCAGTTTGTGCTGGTTTCGATTGTTTTCGGTGTTCAAGCTGCTTATCGGCGTTTAGCTGGTATCTCCAGTTTCGCCCTCCCGGGCGAGTCACTTTTGGGGCAAAAGTAACCAAAACCCTCCGCCCTTTCATCCGGCCCTGGCTGCGCCAGGGTTCGCTCACTCCATCGCCGTTCCAGAGGCCCGCCGCGGTGGGCCATCCCTGGCCCATCGCGGCTCTCGCGACATCCATGTCGCTCAACCTCTTCCACGACGACTCCGTTCGCCCTCCTGGGCGGGCTCTGCACGCGCCTGAGCCCGAGGTAACCCAGAATTAGCGTGGAGTGCTTGAACATGGGTCAGCCTTAGGGCTGACCGGGATGCCGGCTGAAAGCCGGCAAGCTATCCAGGCGAATGAAACTGCGCGAATGAAAGTTTTGGTTTAACTCCACGGCCTAGTCGCCATTTGACAACCACCAGAACACGCCGAGCAACCTATGGAGTGCCGGTTCGTTCAGGCGCGCGAAATTCCCCCTTCAGGAGGGTGAGTGGAATCGTTGTGTAGAGGGTTGAGCGGCATGGATGCCGCGAGAGCCGCGACTGGCCAGGGATGGCCCTTCGCGGCGGGCCCTCGGAGCAGCGATGGAGCGAACGAACCCCGGCGCAGCCGGGGCCGGATGGCGGGGGTGCGTTTCTTTTGCTTACTTTTCTTTGCGCATTTCAAAGAAAAGTAAGTCGCCCGAGGGGGCGAAACCCGGAATATCCGGGCACACCCAAGGCGGCGTCCAGAACATCAATAAGCCAACTCTCCAAGGCACAAACTTGCCAGTCCGGTATCACGCTGACTTTCCCCGGCACTCCTCAAATAACCTGAAGACTAAACCGTGCCTCAGCCCTGTAGGGTGCGCTGCGCGCACCATGGCTGGCGGCAGGCTGGATGGTCATGCCCGGCTCCCCCGGATTGCATCCGGGCTACGAGATGCAACCGCAAGGATCCTGCAGCATGGCCACCGAACCGTGCCGCGCCTCAGCGCCAATGCAGGATCGGCCAGCCAGCCTGCTCGGCATGAGCGCGCAATACCGGATCCGGGTTGACCGTGAACGGCCTGTCCACCACCTGCAGCAACGGCAGGTCGTTACGCGAGTCGGAGTAGAAGCTGGCGCCGGCCAGGTTTTCGCCCTGTTCGGCGAGCCAGGCATCGAGGCGCGTCACCTTGCCCTCGCGGTAGGTCAGCACCCCTTGGGTACGCCCACTGTAGAACCCGTGCTGCACCTGCAGGTCGATGGCCAGCACATCACTGATGCCGAAGCGCTCGGCAATGGCGCTGACCAGAAAATGCGCCGAGGCGGAGATCACCAGCAGACGGTCGCCGGCCTGGCGGTGCGCGGCCAGGCAGCGGCTGGCGTCGCTGTAGAAGATCGGCTCGATCACGTCTTCGACGAAGGGCTCGACCACATGGGCGACTTCCTCTGGCGTGCGGCCGACCAGCGGCGACAGGGTGAAGGCCATGTAGTCCTCCATGGCCAGGGTGCCGGCGGCGTACTGGCGCATCAGCTCCTGCTCCTGAGCGATGAAGGACTCGCCATCGGCCCAGCCGATCTTGACCATTTCCTCCGTCCACAGGCTGGCGCAGTCGCCATGGATCAGGGTTTCGTCGAGATCGAAGATCGCCAGCGCCATCACGCCACCTCCCGGATCGCCGCTGCGTCGATCCGCAGATTGACCGTCTGGCCGTTGCCATGCAGATCGGCCGCCGAGCGGTTGAGCACGTCCACCAGCAACTGGCTGCCCTGCGCCTCGACGCGGTAGCGGATGACGTTGCCGAGCAGGCTGTGGCCAAGTATTCGCGCGGCGATGCCGCTATCGGCGAAGGCGATGGCCTCCGGGCGGATGGCCACGCGCGAGGTCAGCGGCTGGCCGAGCAGGCGGCTGGCGGCGTCGGCCTCGAGCAGGTTGTAGTTGCCGATGAAACCGGCGGCGAAGGCGTCCACCGGCGCGGTGTAGAGGGTTTCGGCATCGCCGCTCTGGACGATCTGGCCGGCATTCATCAGGAATATACGGTCGCTCATGGTCAGCGCCTCTTCCTGGTCGTGAGTGACGAAGATGGTGGTCAGATTCAGCTCCTGCTGGATGGCGCGGATCTGTTCGCGCAGGTGCTTGCGGATACGGGCATCGAGGGCCGACAACGGTTCGTCGAGCAGCAGCAGGCGCGGGCGGGTGACCAGCGAGCGGGCCAGGGCCACGCGCTGGCACTGGCCGCCGGAGAGCTGATGCGGGTAGCGCGTGGCGAACTCGCCCAGCTCGACCATCTCCAGCGCCTCGCGCACACGCTGCTCGCTCTCGGCCTTGGCCACTTTCTGCATGCGCAGGCCGAAGGCGACGTTCTGCGCCACGCTCATGTTGGGGAACAGGGCGTAGCTCTGAAACACCATGCCGATGCCGCGTTTTTGCGGTGACAGCGGCACCAGATCTTCGCCGCCGAGGATGATGCGTCCGCCGTCGACCCCGGTCAGGCCGGCGATGCAGCGCAGCAGGGTGGACTTGCCGCAGCCGGAGGGGCCGAGCAGGGTGACGAACTCGCCCTGGTCGATCTCGCAGTTGATGTCGCTGAAGATACGGGTGTCGCCGTAGCTCTTGTGCAGGTTCTGGATGCTCAGGAAGCTCATGCCTTGTCCCTGTTCAAACGGTTGGCCGCCCAGGTGAACACCAGGACGAAGAAGAAGTAGGAGATCACCAGCGCACTGTTGAAGTGGCCGCTGCTGTTGCGCATGTTGTTCAGGTACACCTGCAACGTCTCGTAGCGGGTGCCCACCAGCATGTTGGCGAAGACGAATTCGCCGAACAGGAAGCTGAACGACAGGAACAGCGACACCATCAGGCCCTTGCGCAGGTTCGGCAGCACCACCAGCAAAGCCGCCTTCCAGGTGCTGGCGCCGAGCAGGTGGGCGGCGTCCATCAGGTCGCGCAGGTTGATCGCCTGCAGGTTGTTGGCGATGGCGCGGTACATGAACGGCAGGGCGATGGTGAAGTAGCAGCCGAGCAGAATCCACGGCGTGCCGGTCATCGCCAGCGGCCCGGAGCCATAGAGCTGTAACAGGCCCACCGAGGACACCACCGGCGGCACGGCGAACGGCAGCAGGATCAGCACGTTCATCAGCGCGTCGAGTCTGGGGAAGTGGTAGTGCACCACGAACATCAGCGGCAGGATCAGCACCACCGACAGCGCCAGGGCGCCGAAGCACACCAGCAGCGACTGGGCGAAGGCGCGCAGGAAGCGCTCGTCGCTCCACAGCGCGGCGTACCACTTGAGCGTCAGACCCTCCGGCAGGATGGTCGCCGACCAGGTGGTGGCCAGCGAGTAGAGCAGGGTGCCGGCCAGGGGCAGCAGCAGGATGAGAAACAGCAACCAGACCACGATGCGGTGGTAGAGGCTGACATCAGCGCGTGACATGCTGGCTCCTTTTCAGCAGCAACTGGTGGACGACGGTGATCAGCACCATCAGCCCGACCAGAACCATCGACAGGGCGCTGGCCAGGTTCGGATCCAGCGAGATGTCACCGGAAACCAGTGCCGCGATGCGAATGGGCATGACGTTGAAGTTGCCGGTGGTCAGGTAGTACACCGTGGCGTAGGCGCCCAGGGCGTTGGCCAGGAGGATGACGAAGGTGCCGAGCAGCGCCGGGGTCAGCACCGGCAGGCCGATATGCCGCCAGAAGTCCCAGGTGCCGGCGCCGAGCAGCGCGGCAGACTCGCGCCAGTCCTGACGCAGGGCGTCGAAGGCGGGGTAGAGCAGGAGCACACCGAGGGGGATCTGGAAGTAGGTGTAGAGCACGATCAGGCCATTCTTCGAGTAGAGGTTGAAGCTCTCGATCAGGCCAAGCTGGATCAGCAGCAGGGTCAGTGCGCCGTTGAAGCCGAGCAGAATGATGAAGGCGAAGGCCAGCGGCACCCCGGAGAAGTTGCTGGTCATGTTGGAGAAGGCGATGACGAAGTCGCGCAGCTTGGAGTCCACCTGGCGCAGCGAGTAGCTGCCGAGGATGGCGATGGTCATGCCGAACAGGCTCGACCAGAAGGCGATTTCCAGGCTGTGCTGGATCGCCTGCCGGTAGAAGCGCGAGGCGAAGATCTTCTCGAAATTGCCCAGGCCCCAGCCAGTGGGGCTGTTCAGGCTGTTGATCGCCACCCACACCAGCGGCGCCACCTGAAACACCAGGAAGAACGCAGCGAAGGGCAGCACGAACAGCAGCGGCAGCCAGCGCCGCAGGGAGGAGGGCGTGCTCATTTCAGCAACTCCGCGCAATGGGGTTTGTCGTGGGGCACGCCGAGCAACTGGCAGATGCTGCCGCACAGTTCGAGCTGGCGTGGCTGCGCGTTGGCATCGAGGCTGAAGGCGTCGCCGATGACGAACAGCGGCACCTGACGCTCTTCCGGCAGCAGACCATTGTGCGAGCGGTCGACATTCATGCCGTGGTCGGCGGTGACCAGCACCTGATAGCCGGCATCGACCCAGTTCTGCAGGTGGTCGGCCAGCAGCACGTCGGCCATGCGCGCGCTGTTGCGGTATTGCGCGCTGTCCAGGCCGTGCTTGTGCCCGGCGTCGTCGACGTTCATCGGGTGCACCAGCAACAGGTCGGGGGCGTGCTGCAGGCGCAGGCTCTCGGCGTCGACGAACAGGTGCGAGTCCGGGTAGTGGTCGGCGTAATAGAAGTGGCCGTACTGGATCGGCAGCGACTCATCGCAGGTATGGCGGTCGCGCACGGCGACGAAGGGCGAGCGGTTGTACAGCTCGCTGACCCAGTGATAGGCCGCGGCGGCGGTGCTCAGGCCGGCGTCGCGGGCGCAGTGAAAAATGCTGCGCTCGCGCGACAGGCGCGAGACATCGTTATGCACGATGCCGCTGTCGATGGGGCGCACGCCGGTGAGGATGGCCTCGTACAGCGGGCGCGACAGCGCCGGCAGCTCGCAGTCGAGACGGTAGAAAGCGGCACGCCCGGCGTCGCACCAGGCATGCAGATGGCCCATGGCGTGTTGCGCCACCGAGT
The DNA here is from genome assembly GCF_052156495.1 of Pseudomonas sp. NCHU5216. Classification (NCBI taxonomy): domain Bacteria; kingdom Pseudomonadati; phylum Pseudomonadota; class Gammaproteobacteria; order Pseudomonadales; family Pseudomonadaceae; genus Pseudomonas; species Pseudomonas sp. NCHU5216. Next base: position 34,101 of record NZ_JBQLIX010000043.1, read on the forward strand.
GGCTGAGGCCGTCGAGCACGACGAGGATGACCTTGGAAGGCATGGGGAATCCTGAAAAGCGTAGGGTGGATCGCGCTTCATCGATCCACCACATGGGCAAATGCCAAAACGGCAAGGTGGACGAGTGAAGCGTCAGCTACGCGCCCCGATCCACCCTACGCGCTCCTACGGCTTGTGGGAGGGGCTTCAGCCGCGACTGTCGCTGCTGCAGCGCCTCCCACCGAGCGTGGGTTATTCCATATTGATAATCACGTTCTCCTGCCACAGTTGCGGCAGGGCCTTGGAGGTGGCTTCCCAGGCTGCGGCGTCCTTGATCGGTTGCACCTTGGCGTACTGCTCGTTGGGCAGCAGCTTGGCCTGTACCTCGGCCGGCAGGGTCAGGTGCTCGGCGCGGATCGGCCGGGCATTGCCCTTGGCCAGGTTGATCTGGCCGGCGTCGGAGAGGATGTATTCACGCGCCAGCTTGGCCGCGTTGGGGTGCTTGGCGTACTTGTTGATGATGGTGGTGTAGCCGGAGATCACCGAACCGTCGGACGGGATCAGCACCTCGAAGCGGCTCGGGTCGATCTGGTCGCGGTAGGACAGACCGTTGAAGTCCCAGACGATGCCAACTTCCACTTCACCCTTCTCCAGGGTCTGGATGGTCGGGTTGGACAGCGACAGGCGGCCCTGCTCGGCGATAGTGGCGAAGAAGTCCAGGCCCGGCTGGATGTTCTTCTCGTCGCCACCATTGGCGATGGCGGCGGCCAGCACGCCATTGACCGCCTGGGCGGCGGCGCTGACGTCACCGATGGCGACGCGGTACTTGCCCTTCTTCAGGTCAGCCCAGGAGTGCGGGATGTCCTTGACCAGTTGCTTGTTGACGATGAAGGCGATTGAGCCGGTGTAAGCCAGCATCCAGTGGCCATCCTTGTCCTTGGCCCAGTCCGGAATCTGCTCCCAGGTGCTCGGCTTGTAGGGCTGGGTTACGCCCTGCTGCACGGCGATGGGGCCGAAGGCGGCGCCGACGTCGCCGATATCGGCGGTGGCATTGTCCTTCTCGGCAGCGAACTTGGCGATTTCCTGCGCCGAACTCATGTCGGTGTCGCTGTGCTTGAGCCCGTACTTGGTACTCAGGTCGTTCCAGGTGTCCTTCCAGTTGGCCCAACTGTCGGGCATGCCCACGCTGTTCACCGTGCCTTCGGCGCGTGCGGCCTTTTCCAGAGCCTGCAGGTCGGGGCCTGCGGCCATGGCGGAAGTGGCCAGGGCAATGGCCGAGCCCATCAGAGAAGCCAGCAGCAGTTGTTTCATTGGAAACTCCTTTGCGGTGTGAGTGTTGGTCTAGATCAGCAATACCTGAGCCAATTTAGGCGTCTTCGATGACAGTTTTGTGTCCGGGCCTCGTGAGCGGATGTCGAGTGTCGCCAGCGAGGTGTGCCCAGCAAGCGTAGACCATGGCCAGACCCTTGATTTATCTGGGGTGAAGCCTGGCATGGGCGATGCTTGTAGCTTCGCTGTCATCGCTTGGTCATCTACTTTGCCTAGGCTTGTCACAAGCATGAGCTGCAAGTCCTTGCCCTGTAATGAGGCTGGACTAGTCCAAAAGGGAAAAATTGATGCGTATAGAAGCGCCGCGTGCCGTCACCACCATCTGCCGTGCCTTGCAGGAACAGATCGACCGCGGCCTGTTGCCCTCGGGCAGCAAGTTGCCCGCCGAGCGCAAACTCAGTGAATTGTTCGACACCACCCGCATCACCCTGCGTGAGGCGCTGGGCCAGTTGGAGGCGCAGGGGCTGGTCTACCGCGAGGAGCGCCGTGGCTGGTTCGTGTCACCGACGCGCATTGCCTACAACCCGCTAGTGCGCACCCATTTCCATGCCATGGTGGCGGGGCAGGGGCGGGTGCCGGCCACCGAGGTGCTGAGTGCGCGGCTGATTCCGGCGTCGGCGCAGGTCTGCCAGATTCTCGAATTGCCGGCGCTGTCCAGCGTTTATCAGGTGTGCCGGGCACGGCGTATCGACGGGCGCCTGGTGCTGTACGTCGAGCACTACCTGAATCCGGCGTATTTTCCGGGGATTCTCGACTTCGACCTGACCCGCTCGCTCACCGATCTGTATGCCAGCGAGTACGACATTCATTACGGCCGGGTGCGTTTCGATATGGTGCCCACCGCGCTGCACGTCGAGGCGGCGGCCAGTCTGCGGGTGGCGCCGGGCAGCCCGGCCTTGCGCATCACCCGGGTCAACCGCGATCAGCACGGGCGCATCATCGATTGCGATGTGGAGTTCTGGCGACACGACGCCATTCACGTCAGTGTCGAGGTGCCGGAGTAGAAGAGTTGTAGCCCGGATGCAATCCGGGAATGTCGGTTGCAGGATAAATAACCGTGGGAGGCGCTTCAGCGGCGAGCTTTTGTCGCGGCTAAAGCCCCTCCCACGGTTCCTCTCTGCAGGAGAGTCCGGTCATTGCTGGCCGGTTGCATGGGGTAGATCAACCGCCGAGGTAGGCGTCGCGCACTTTCGGGTCGTTGAGCAGTTCTTCACCACTGCCGCGCATGACGATATGGCCGTTCTCCAGCACATAGCCACGGTCGGCCAGTTTGAGCGCCTGGTTGGCGTTCTGCTCGACCAGGAACACGGTCACGCCGTCCTGCCGCAGTTGCTCGATGATGTCGAAGATCTGCTGAATGATGATCGGCGCCAGACCCAGCGACGGCTCGTCGAGCAGCAGCAGGTTGGGCTTGCTCATCAGCGCGCGACCGATGGCGAGCATCTGCTGCTCGCCGCCGCTCATGGTGCCGGCGCGCTGGGCGAAGCGTTCCTTGAGGCGTGGGAACAGGTGCAGCACCTTGTCCAGTTGCTCCTGGTTGTCCGCCTTGTTACCGAAGAAGCCACCCATGGCCAGGTTTTCCTCGACTGTCAGGCGGGCGAACACGCGACGGCCTTCCGGCACGATGGCGATGCTCTTGCGCATGATCTCCGGGGTGTCCATGCCCACCAGCTCTTCACCCAGGTAACGGATGCTGCCGCTGGTGGCGCGCGGGTTGCCGCACAGGGTCATGAGCAGGGTGGACTTGCCGGCGCCGTTGGCGCCGATCAGGGTGACGATCTCGCCTTTCTGCACTTCGATGCTGACGTCGTGTAGCGCCTGGATCTTGCCGTAGAAGGTGGAGACGTTGTTGAAGCTGAGCATGGATTACGCCTCCCCCAGATAGGCTTTGATCACGTCCGGGTTGTTGCGGATCTGCTCCGGCGTGCCATCGGCCAGGGGCGTGCCCTGGTTGATCACGTAGATGTGGTCGGAAATGCTCATCACCAGCTTCATGTCGTGCTCGATCAGCAGCACGGTGACATCGTGCTGGTCACGCAGCATGGCGATCAGCGCCTTGAGGTCTTCGGTTTCGCGCGGGTTGAGGCCGGCGGCCGGCTCGTCGAGCATGAGGATGCTCGGGCGGGTCATCATGCAGCGGGCGATTTCCAGGCGGCGTTGCTGACCGTAGGCCAGGGTGCCCGCTTCACGGTTGGCGAACTCCAGCAGGTCGACCTGCTCCAGCCAGTGCGCGGCGTAGTCCATGGCCTCGCGCTCGCTGCGGCGGAACGCGGGAGTCTTGAACAAGCCGGCCAGATAGCTGGTGTTGAGGTGGCGGTGCTGGGCGATCAGCAGGTTTTCCACCGCGGTCATGTCCTTGAACAGACGCACGTTCTGGAAGGTCCGCACCACGCCCTTGCGGGCGATCTTGTGCCCCGGCAGGCCCTCGATGGCCTCGCCATTGAGGCGGATGCTGCCCGAACTCGGTTGGTAGAAACCGGTCAGGCAGTTGAACACGGTGGTCTTGCCGGCGCCGTTCGGGCCGATCATCGACACCACCTGCTTTTCCTTGACGTTCAGGCCCACCCCGTTGACGGCCAGGAGGCCGCCGAAACGCATGGTCAGGCCGCTTACTTCGAGAATCGTGCGGCTCATCGTTTCAGCTCCAGGTGGGGACGTTGCATCGGCAGGAACCCTTGCGGGCGCCAGATCATCATATAGATCATGACCAGACCGAAGATCAGCATGCGGTACTCGCTCAGCTCACGCATCTCCTGCAGCATTACCAGTGCGATGGCGGCGAGGATCACGCCGAGCTGCGAGCCCATGCCGCCGAGTACCACGATGGCGAGGATCATCGCCGACTCGAAGAAGGTGAACGACTCCGGTGTCACCAGGCCCTGGCGCGCGGCGAAGAAGCTGCCGGCGAAACCGGCCAGGCTGGCACCGATGGTGAAGGCCGAGAGTTTGATCACCGTGGGGTTCAGGCCCAGCGCGCGGCAAGCGATCTCGTCTTCGCGCAGCGCTTCCCAGGCACGACCGATGGGCATGCGCAGTAGACGGTTGACCAGGAACAGGGTCAGCAGCACCAGCAGCAGGGCGATCAGGTAGAGGAAGATCACCTTGTACTGCGAGTTGTAGGCAATGTCGAAGAAGCCATGGAAGGTGGGCATGTCCGCCGGCACGCGGCGCTCGAAGGACAGGCCGAACAGGGTCGGCTTGTATTCGTTGGCGATGCTCAGGCCGTTGGGCCCGCCGGTGAGATCGGTGAGGTTGCGTAGCAGAATGCGGATGATCTCGCCGAAGCCGAGGGTGACGATGGCCAGGTAGTCACCACGCAGGCGCAGCACCGGGAAACCCAGGAGGAAGCCGAACAGCGCGGCCATCATCCCGGCGATCGGCAGGCAGATCCAGAAGCCCAGGCCGAAGTAGTGCGAGAGAATCGCATAGCTGTAGGCGCCGACCGCGTAGAAGCCGACATAACCCAGGTCGAGCAGGCCAGCCAGGCCGACCACGATGTTCAGACCGAGGCCGAGCATCACGTAGATCAGGATCAGCGTGGCGATGTCCACTGCGCCGCGGCTGGCGAAGAATGGCCAGACCAGCGCCACCATGACCATGGCCAGGATGATCCAGCGCTGGGTGGAGGGCAGGGTGAGGAAGTTGCCGAGCTGGGCGGAACCGCTCGGTAGTTTGGGCAGCTTGGCCCAGGCCGGGGTGAGCTGATCACGCAGCAGTTGCCAGACGAACACCAGCGCGGCTGCACCGGCGATGCACCACAGCTCGAACGGCGTGGCGCCATGGATTTCCAGGTTGATGCCGACGGTGGTCAGTTTCAGGCCGAGTAGCGGGTACGCCACGAGGAGTACCAGCAGGGCGCCGAGAATGGCGGGTTTGAGATTGCGCGTCATACCTTTTCAACCTCCGGACGGCCAAGGATGCCGGTGGGGCGGAACAGCAGCACCAGCACCAGCAGGCTGAACGCCACCACGTCCTTGTATTGATCGCCGAAGATGTCGGCGCCGAAGGCTTCGGCCACACCCAGTACCAGGCCACCGAGCACGGCGCCGGGGATGCTGCCGATGCCGCCGAGCACGGCAGCGGTGAAGGCCTTGATGCCGGCGAGGAAGCCCAGATGCGGGTTGATCACGCCGTAGTTCATGCCCAGCAGCACCGAGGCGATGGCCGCCAGGGCCGCACCGATGACGAAGGTCAGGGCGATGATGTTGTTGGTGTTGATGCCCAGCAGGTTGGCCATCTTCAGGTCTTCGGCGCAGGCGCGGCAGGCGCGGCCCAGGCGCGAGCGGGAGATGAACAGGGTCAGGCCGACCATGGTGATGAAGGTGACGATGAAGATCAGCACCTGCATGTAGGAAATCACCACGCCATTGGCGGCGCTTTCACCGAACACGAAGTTGCCCGGCAGCAGGTTGGGAATGGCCTTGTCCTTGGAGTCCTGGGAAAGCAGCACGGCATTTTGCAGGAACAAAGACATGCCGATCGCGGAGATCAGCGGAATCAGGCGGTTGCCGCCGCGCAGCGGGCGGTAGGCCACCCGTTCGATGCTGTAACCATAGGCGCTGGTAACGATCATGGTGATCACGAAGGCGGCGATCATGAGCACGGGCACGGCATCGATGCCGAACATGGTAAGCCCTGTGATGACCATGAAGGCGACGTACGCGCCGATCATGTACACCTCGCCATGAGCGAAGTTGATCATGCCGATGATGCCGTAGACCATGGTGTAGCCAATGGCGATCAGGGCATAGGTGCTGCCAATGGTCAGGCCATTGAGCAACTGTTGCAGGTAATGATAAAGATCAGGCATAGCCTAACTCCTGGGCAGCGCGTAAAGCGGCGCTTGTGGCGCAGCGCGAGGCCGGAATTCTTCCAATAGACGAAAGCCCACTGCGGGAAGCGCAGTGGGCTTTGAGTTCAGACAGGTCGCTTACTTGGCTTCGGACTTGGTGCCGTCCTGGTGCCACTCGTATACCACGAAGCTGAAGTTCTTCAGGTCGCCCTTCTCGTCGAAGGCCAGGGTGCCGGTGGGGGTGTCGAAGCTGTTGGCGCGCAGGGCGGCGGCCACTTTGTCGGTGTCGGTGCTGCCGGCTTTCTCGATGCCTTCGGCGATGACCTGTACGGCGGCGTAAGCCGGGAACACGAACGGGCCGCTCGGGTCTTCGTTCTTGGCCTTGAAGGCCTCGACCAGCGCCTTGTTCTTGGGATCCTGGTCGAAGGACTTCGGCAGGGTCACCAGCAGGCCTTCGGAGGCCGGGCCGGCGATGGCGGAGATTTCCTTGTTACCCACGCCTTCCGGGCCCATGAACTTGATGTTCAGGCCGCGCTCTTTGGTCTGGCGCAGCAGCAGGCCCAGTTCCGGGTGGTAGCCGCCGTAGTAGACGAAGTCGACACCGGCCTGGTTGAGCTTGGCGATCAGGGCGGAGAAGTCCTTGTCGCCGGCGTTGATGCCCTCGAACATGGCGACCTTGACGCCCTTGGCTTCCAGGGTCTGCTTGACCGCAGTGGCGATGCCTTCGCCGTACTGCTGCTTGTCGTGGATCACGGCAACGGTCTTGGGCTTGACGTGGTCGGCGATGAAGTTACCGGCGGTCGGGCCTTGCAGGCTGTCCAGACCGATGGTGCGGAACACCAGGTTGTAGCCACGGGCAGTGATTTCCGGGCTGGTGGAGGCCGCGGTGATCATCAGGATGCCTTCGTCTTCGTAGATGTCGGAGGCCGGCTGAGTGGAGCTGGAGCACAGGTGACCGACCACGAACTTGACGCCGTCGTTGACGATCTTGTTGGCCACGGCCACGGCCTGCTTGGGATCGCAAGCGTCGTCGTAGACCACGCCTTCGAGCTGGGCACCGTCGACGCCGCCGGCCTTGTTGATCTGCTCGATGGCCATCTTGGCGCCGATGAACTGCATTTCACCGTACTGCGCGACGGCGCCGGTGACCGGGCCGGCGAGGGCGATCTTGATGGTGTCGGCTGCCATCGAATAGCTGGCCGCCCCAGCCAGTGCCATTGCGGCGAACAGCTTGGAAATCTGCTTAGTAGCCTTTTTCATAGTGCTCCACTCTTTATATCTTCGTTGTTTTAGTTCTTGCAGCCTTGGCAGCAGAACCGGGTTGGAAAACCCGTCCAGGCCACCGGCAACTGTACCGGAACAGTGTAGAGCGCCAATTTGCGCCTTGAAAAGCCAGCAGTTGGAGGCAGCAGGAGGGGTGTCGCTAAATTGCAAGGAACGTATAGAAACACGGCGTGCCCCGTTGCAGGCGCTGAGCACCTCACGGCTTGCCAGCGGGTAGGTCGGCGCTATCATTGCGCGCTTCCATACGCCGACCGACAAAGGGCATGCCATGACGGAACACACTAGCACCCTCTATGCCAAGCTGCTTGGCGAGACCGCCGCCATCACCTGGCAGGAGCTGCAACCCTTCTTCGCCCGTGGCGCATTGCTCTGGGTCGAAGGCGGGCAGGATCTGGTGGCGGTGGCCGAGGCCGTGGCCAGTAATGACCAGGCCAAGGTCGCGCAGTGGATGGCGCAGGGGGTGCTGGGCAAGCTCGAAGATGGCCAGGCCGAGGATCTGTTGGCGCGTGACCCGCAGCTCTGGGCCGTGGTGGTGGCGCCCTGGGTGCTGGTGCAGGAACGAGCGCAGGCCGTTTCGCTGCACTGACGAGGTGCAGTGCAGGGTGCAAATGCCCGTTCTAGACTGCTTGACTCATGCAATCGTGAACACCTGAAGGAGCGGGTACATGTTCGAACCCGGCCATTTGCACCGTGACAATCTGCCAGGCCTCGCCGGTCAGCCCGAATATCGCATCGACTTCTATTACGAGGTGCGCCAGGACGCCAAGGAGGGCCCGATGCTGCACGGGCGCCTCGTCGGCGAGATCGAGGGCAAGCCGTTCGAGGAGACCTTCGAGATGCACCGCGACACTGCCTTCAACTTCGCCAGCGTGATCTCGCGTCTGGTCGCCAAGCATGGCCTGCATCCCAACCACAGCCCGATCATGCGCGAGCACAAGGAGTACGACGCGATCTTCGAGGACATTCGCGCCAAGCTGCACGCCAAGCCTGGAGAGTCGGTGAATTTCGACCACCTGGAAGAGGATGGCCTCTGAGCAGCAGGGTTGCCGTCCGTTTGCATCGTCTTCGAGGCGCCTCATGCCCTTTGCTGAACTCCTCATCGCCTTCACCCTGGCCGCCATCCTGATGACCTTAACGCCAGGTATCGACACCGCGCTTGTATTGCGCACCGCTGCCATCGAGGGGCGGCCGCAGGCGCTGAGTGCTGCCACCGGCATGCTTTATCCTGGGTTCTTCGCATTTTAGGGGGGAATGCTTGGTTGACACCGGACTGGCAAGTTTGTGTGAGTGCTCGGTGGTTTTAAGTACTCAAGCTGCTTATCGGCGTCTGCTGATGTCTCTCGTTTCGCCCTCCCGGGCGAGTCACTTTGCGGGCAAAGTAACCAAAACCCTCCGCCCGGTCATCCGGCCCTCGCTACGCGAGGGTTCGCTCACTCCATCGCCGCTCCAGAG
>NZ_JBQLIX010000044.1:0-42656 GCF_052156495.1 Pseudomonas sp. NCHU5216
AGGCGCACCCTACGAAAAAGCGCCGCTCGAACAGACCGATGTGAAACCTGGCCCTGTGGCTGGTGGTGCGCCCGAGCATGAGCAAGACGTAGGGTGCGCTGCGCGCACCAGAGCCACCGCGAAATCGCCCCGGTGCGCAAGGCGCACCCTACGAAAAAGCGCCGCTCGAACAGACCGGTGTGAAACCTGGCTCCGCTTGTAGCTTGTAGCTTGTAGCTTGAAGCTTGAAGCTGCTTTACTGGTTCAACTCCTGCTCGGTGAACAGGCCGTCGAAGAGCATGCTCGACAGGTAGCGCTCGCCGGAATCCGGCAGGATCACCACCAGGGTCTTGCCCTGCATTTCCGGCTTCTCCGCCAGGCGCACTGCCGCCGCCATCGCCGCGCCGCAGGAGATGCCGCAGAGAATGCCTTCCTCACGCATCAGACGCAGGGCCATGGCCTTGGCCTCGTCGTCGGTGACCTGCTCGACCCGGTCGACCATGGCCAGGTCGAGGTTCTTCGGCACGAAGCCGGCGCCGATGCCCTGGATCTTGTGCGGCGCCGGTTTGACCTCGTCACCGGCCAGGGTCTGGCTGATCACCGGCGAGCCCACCGGCTCCACCGCCACCGAGAGAATCGGCTTGCCCTGGGTCTGCTTGATATAGCGAGACACGCCGGTGATGGTGCCGCCAGTGCCGACGCCCGACACCAGCACGTCGATGGCACCCTCGGTGTCGCGCCAGATTTCCGGGCCGGTGGTCTTTTCGTGGATGGCCGGATTGGCCGGGTTCTCGAACTGCTGCGGCAGGAAGTAATCCGGGTTGGCGGCAACCAGCTCGTTGGCCTTCTCGATCGCGCCCTTCATGCCCTTGGCCGGCTCGGTCAGTACCAGCTCGGCACCGAGGGCCTTGAGCACCTTGCGCCGCTCCAGGCTCATGGAGGCCGGCATGGTCAGCACCAGCTTGTAGCCGCGTGCGGCGGCGACGAAGGCCAGGCCGATGCCGGTGTTGCCGGAAGTGGGCTCGACGATGGTCATGCCCGGCTTGAGCAGGCCGCGCTCTTCGGCATCCCAGATCATGCTGGCACCGATTCGGCACTTGACCGAATACGCCGGGTTACGGCCTTCGATCTTGGCCAGGATGGTCACGCCTTTCGGGCCCAGGCGGTTGATCATCACCAGCGGCGTGTTGCCGATGGCCTGGGCGTTGCCTGCGAAGATACGGCTCATGATCCTTTCCTTGACGGGTGAACGAGAGAAAACCATCAGCCTATGCCCAGGTGCAACGGCAGTCCAGTCGAACAGATCGGCAGCGACGCAGTCCATCGAAGACAGGCGACATGACGGACGCTCTCGATGAAACGACGCTACGGCTGGCCGCTCAAGGCCCTGCTCATCCTTCTGCTACTGCTGGCTGCCGCACAACTGACGCTGCCCTGGCTGATCCGCGACTACCTCAATGACAAGCTCGCCGACATGGGCGATTACCGCGGCCATATCGAGGACATCGACCTGGCCTGGTGGCGCGGCGCCTATCGCATCAATGGCCTGAATATCGTCAAGAATACCGGCAAGGTACCGGTACCCTTCCTCGATGCCCCGCTGATCGACCTCTCGGTGAGCTGGCCGGCGCTCTGGTACAGGCGAGCAGTGGTAGCCGAAGTGTTCTTCGAGCGACCGCAACTGAACTTCGTCGATGCCGGCGACGATCGCCAGGCCAGCCAGACCGGTGCCGGCACCGACTGGCGCGACCAGTTGAACAAGCTGCTGCCCATTACCCTCAACGAGCTGCGGGTAAGCGACGGCCGCATCAGCTTTCACAACTTCACCACCGAGCCCAAGGTGGAGCTCAGCGCGGACGAGGTGAACGCCAGCCTGTACAACCTCACCAACGTCGGCGATGAGCCGGGCGACCGCGTGGCGCACTTCGAGGGCCATGCCCGCCTGCTCGACCAGGCCCCACTGGAGAGCCAGGCCACCTTCGACCCCTTCGAGCAGTTCGAGGACTTCGAGCTGCGCCTGCGTGCCCGCGACATCGACCTGACCCGCTTCAACGACTTCGCCCGCGCCTACGGCGGCTTCGATTTCAAGCGCGGCAGCGGCGACCTGGTGATCGAGGCGAGTGCCAAGGATGGGCAACTCAGCGGCTACATCAAGCCACTGCTGCACGACGTCGACGTGTTCGACTGGCAGCAGGACGTCGAGGCCGAGGACAAGGGCGTGCTGCGCTCGCTCTGGGAAGCCCTGGTCGGGGGTGGTGAAACCCTGCTGAAGAACCAGCGCCGTGACCAGTTCGCCACCCGCGTGGAGCTCAGCGGCAGCGTGCATGACCAACAGACCAGTACCTTCCAGGCCTTCGTCGCCATTCTGCGCAATGCTTTCATCGAAGCCTTCACGCCGCGCTACGAACGCCCGCCACCGCGCCAGGACGATCGCTGACGGAAGCAGCCGGTGACCGCCCATTCAGTGACTGAATACCGCGTCTGCGTTCACAGCATGCCGGGGCTCACGTTATAGTCGGCGCTTCCATCAGATAACGAACGCCCGGCAGCGCCGGCCGTCACCGTGCGAGGATTACCCGATGAAGTTCGAAGGCACCCAGTCCTACGTCGCCACCGACGACCTCAAGCTGGCCGTCAACGCCGCCATCACCCTGCAACGCCCGTTGCTGGTCAAGGGTGAGCCGGGCACCGGCAAGACCATGCTCGCCGAGCAACTGGCCGAAGCCTTCGGCGCCCGCTTGATCACCTGGCACATCAAGTCCACCACCAAGGCGCACCAGGGCCTCTACGAATACGACGCGGTCAGCCGCCTGCGCGATTCGCAGCTCGACTCCGACCGGGTCCACGACGTTCGCAACTACATCAAGAAGGGCAAGCTGTGGGAGGCGTTCGAGTCCGACGAGCGCGTGATCCTGCTGATCGACGAGATCGACAAGGCCGATATCGAGTTCCCCAACGACCTGTTGCAGGAACTGGACAAGATGGAGTTCTACGTTTACGAGACCGACGAGACCATCAAGGCCAAGCAACGCCCCATCATCATCATCACCTCGAACAACGAGAAGGAGCTGCCGGACGCCTTCCTGCGTCGCTGCTTCTTCCACTACATCGCCTTCCCCGATCGCGATACGCTGAAGAAGATCGTCGACGTGCACTACCCCAACATCAGCGGCGCGCTGGTGGCCGAGGCGCTGGACGTGTTCTTCGACGTGCGCAAGGTGCCGGGCCTGAAGAAGAAGCCCTCCACCAGCGAACTGGTGGACTGGCTCAAGCTGCTGATGGCCGACAACATCGGCGAAGCGGTGCTGCGCGAGCGCGACCCGACCAAGGCCATCCCGCCACTGGCCGGTGCGCTGGTGAAGAACGAGCAGGATGTGCAACTGCTCGAGCGCCTGGCCTTCATGGCCCGCCGAGCATCCCGATAAACGGGCGGCTGCGCGTCGGCCAGGCTGCGTTGGAATCAGGCTCGCAATGCTCATGTACAAAAGTACACTGCGCTTGCTCGCCTGGTTCCGCCTTGCCTGACTCTAGCTCGCTCGCCCTTCCTCTGGAGCGGGCAGTGACCACAGGCAGCCACAGACTTTGATGAGGGCATAGCATGCTGCTCAACCTATTCAACGAAATGCGCGCGGCCAAGGTGCCGGTGTCGGTGCGCGAGCTGCTCGACCTGATCAACGCGCTCAAGCACAACGTCGTGTTCGCCGACATGGATGAGTTCTACTACCTGGCGCGGGCGATTCTGGTGAAGGACGAACGCCATTTCGACAAGTTCGACCGCGCCTTCGGTGCCTACTTCAAGGGCCTGGAAAACCTCAACCAGCACATCGAGGCGATGATTCCCGAGGAGTGGCTGCGCAAGGAGTTCGAGCGCCTGCTCACCGACGAGGAAAAAGCGCAGATCCAGAGCCTCGGCGGCCTCGACAAGCTGATCGAGGAGTTCAAGAAGCGCCTCGAGGAGCAGAAGGAAAAGCACGCCGGCGGCAACAAGTGGATCGGCACCGGCGGCACCAGCCCGTTCGGCTCAGGCGGTTTCAACCCCGAGGGCATCCGCGTCGGCGATGCCGGCAAGCGCCAGGGCAAGGCGGCCAAGGTGTGGGATCAGCGCGAATACAAGAACCTCGACGATCAGGTCGAACTGGGCACGCGCAACATCAAGGTGGCGCTGCGCCGGCTGCGCAAGTTCGCCCGCCAGGGAGCGGCCGAAGAACTCGACCTGGATGGCACCATCGACCACACCGCCAAGGACGGCGGCCTGCTCAATATCCAGATGCGCCCGGAGCGGCGCAACACGGTCAAGCTCCTGCTGTTGCTGGATATCGGCGGTTCGATGGATGCCCACGTCAAGGTCTGCGAGGAACTATTCTCTGCCTGCAAAACCGAGTTCAAGCATCTTGAATATTTCTACTTCCACAACTTCATCTACGAAAGCGTGTGGAAGAACAACCTGCGCCGTACCAGCGAGCGCACCTCGACCATGGATCTGCTGCACAAGTACGGCGCCGATTACAAGGTGGTGTTCGTCGGCGATGCAGCCATGGCGCCCTATGAGATCACCCAGGCCGGCGGCAGCGTCGAACACTGGAACGAGGAAGCCGGCTACGTCTGGATGAAGCGCTTCACCGAGAAGTTCAAGAAGATCATCTGGATCAACCCCTACCCCAAGGACACCTGGAACTACACCGCCTCCACCAACCTGGTGCGCGAGCTGATCGAGGATCGCATGTACCCCCTGACCCTGCAGGGCCTGGAAGACGGCATGAAGTACCTGTCCAAGTAAGCTCGCCCACAACGAAAAACGCCGCGAACCCTGCAAGGATTCGCGGCGTTTTCGTAGCCTGGATGAAATCCGGGAACGCCCCACTCCCTCATGCGGGGAAGCAGGCGTACAAACGAAGCCTCTATCGATCCGAACCAGTCCCCTCTCCCCTCGGGGAGAGGGCTAGGCTTTGTACGAAAAGTGCCTGCGCTCGGTGATGCTGCGTTGAAATCGCTCTGGTACGCCAGCCCGGTCAGAATGCTCATTTACAACGCGTAAACTGCGCTTCTTCGAGCGATTTCGCCTTGCCTGACCTTCGCTCGACGACTTTTCGTACAGAGCCTAGGGAGGGGGGGCAACGTAGCCCGGTGAAATCCGGGAAACCTCGAGCGCCAGCCCCCCCTGATTGCATCCAGGCTACCCGCTCAGCGCTTGTCGGTGTCGTCCGCTTTGTTCAGATCCATCACGGTTTGCGCCGGCGCCCGCACCGGCTCTTCCGGCTCGGCCTCGGCAGTCTGTGCCAGAGGTGTATCCGTCGTTTCGGCGGCAGGCTCATGCTTGCCACCCCCCAGACGCTTGCCCAGCCAGCCGATCAGCAATGCCGGCACGATCCAGAACTTCTTCAGCAGCACCAGCAGCATGGCCAGCAAGCCGGTCTTGGCCGCCACCTTGCCCGCTACCAGCGCACCCAGGCCGTATGCGGCAACAGTATCCAGATCCGGGTTGAACTCGGCGTAACGCTGCCCCGGATTGAACTCGGTGGCTGCCAGCACGGCCGGTACGCTGGCTTCGATTTCCGGCAATTGATCCATGTTGGCGACGAAGTTCAGCACAAGCACGCCCTTACGCCCAAGCACGCGAATGTTGTAGTTCAGGGTATTGGCATCGCTGTCGCCGAACTTCAGTTCCTTGGCCCAGTACAGCTTCTTGCCGTGCTCGTCGTAATGCGGCGCGGCGGCCCAGCCGACCAGTTGTACGGGCTCGTAGCCATTCTCCTTACGCCAGGTATTGGCCTCGCGCATGTCGGCCTGCATGTCTTCGAGCATGTCGTCGTAGTCGATATCGGCGGCGTCCTCGTCGGAGACGTAGCCACTGGCCTCGTATTCCACCGTCACGCCCCAGGAGGCCTCGTCCAGCGGCGAGATGCCGGCCGGCAGGATCATGCCCAGAGGCGGCACGTCATCGGGTGGATTGCCCCAGCCCTCGACCAGCAGGCGCTGAGCATTCTTGCCGTCGAGAAACACCAGCGAATCGGGCAGATTGAGAGTAGCCAGGTCATCGCCCAGGACGATGCGCCCATGCTGGAAATTCAGGCTGGCGACGAACTCATCGGCGCTGATGCGCTGCACCTGCTCCTCGCCCGCAAGGCTCTCCTGAGCAGGGCTATTGGCTTGCTCGGCAACTTCACCGTCAGCGTAGGCGTGGGTAATGAACGGCAGGATGGCAGCCAGCGCGGCTGCCCTGATCGAATCCTTGATCGACATGGAAACTCCATAATGGCGAGTGGGTAAATGTAACGCCGTATTACATTAACACGAAGCACCCACCCGCACAGGCGAACCAGCTCACCTTTTTCAGCTTCAGCGCCAGTGCCGCTGCTGCGCCCGTCGCGTGCGCCCAGCGCCGAACATCCAGCCCACCAGCAGTACCAGCAGCTCCACCAGCCAGGCCAGCAGCAAGGCGCTGCACACGCCCCAGGCAATCGCATCGGGGGTCAGCAGCACCTGGTAGCGATAGGCGCTCAGGGTTTCGTCCAGCAATTGCTCATCAGCGTCGGTGGCCAGGTGCCAGGCCTGGGCGTACCAAGCGCCCTGCATGGCGCGCCACTCCGCATCCAGCAAGGCGGCGCGCTGTACCAGGTGCGCGACACTGCGCGCATCGCTCTGCATCACCGGGTCATCGCTGGTACGGTAATGCGCCACCAGGGCGTCCATGTCGCCCTTGAAGAACTTCTGCGCCGTTTCCTGGAAGCCTCTGAGGCTCTGTTGCGACTCCAGCCGATGGGCCTCGACGCGCTTGCTGTAATCATCGATGAAGCCCGGCACCTGTACCCCTAGCAGCAGGCCACAGGCGAACAGCGCCAGACGCAGATAACTTCTGAACATCCCTTCCCTCCCCAGTCGATCCACTTCGGCAGGCCGCGATCAGGCCTTGCCGTCGGCGATGCATTCGCCACGACGCCACAGGCGCCACTCGCCGGGCTGATACAACGCCCATTGTTCGTTATCCGTCAATGGCTCGGTGGCGATCACGGTGACCACGTCATTGGGCGTGGTTTCCGCCTGAAAATCCACCAAGAGGTCGGCGTCCTTCAGTTGTGCCGGGCCGAAGGGCGCGCGGCGGGTGATGTGCGCCAGCTTGCTCGAACAGAAGCTGAACAGCCAGTCGCCATCGCTGAGCAGGCAGTTGAACACGCCGAGCTGACGATAACTGGCGCAGGCCGCCACCAGCACCGGCAACAGCACCTCCACCGAGACCGGCTCGGGAAAGGCGCGGCGCACGCGGTTGAGCAGGTCGCAGAAGGCCGCTTCGCTGTCGGTGTCGCCCACCGGACGGTAGAAGCTCTGCGAACCGACCAACCCGGCCAACTGGCCGTTGTGCGCGAAGCACCAGTTGCGCCCCCATAGTTCGCGCATGAACGGGTGGGTATTGACCAGGCACACCTTGCCGACGTTGGCCTGGCGAATATGGCCGATCACCACTTCGCTCTTGATCGGGTAGCGCTGCACCAGTTGCGCCACCTCCGACTCGCTGCTCGCCTGCGGATCCTGGAACAGGCGCAGGCCGCGGCCTTCGTAGAAACCGATGCCCCAACCGTCACGGTGCGGGCCGGTGCGGCCACCACGCTGCATCAGCCCGGTAAAGCTGAAAACGATATCGGTGGGCACATTGGCACTCATGCCGAGCAGTTCACACATGCATCAGTTCTCCTCGCTCAACGCCTGACGCAGACGTCGAGCTTCATCCAGCAAACGAGCCTCCAGGCGCTTGCGCCCCAGAGGCAGAAAACGAACCAGCAGACGCCACAGCAAGGCCGGCAGATCACCAGGGTTGCGCGGTATCAGATGCAGGTGCAGATGAGGCACGTGCTGGTTGGAATCCGGGCCATCGTTGATCAACAGATTGATGCCCTGCACGCCATAACCGACACGTCGCAATGCGGCAGCCAGCCGTACGGCCAAGGCCAGTAGGCGATCACGCGCCACTGGCGGCAAATCATGCAGGAACGGCGCATGCGCGCGGCTGACGATCAGCATATGAGCCGGGCGCATGGGGAAGATATCCAGGAGCACGATGAAATCATCGTCCTCGTACAGACGATGCGCCGGCAAACGGCGCTCGGCGATAGCACAGAACACGCACTGCATGATGGCCTCCTGTCCACGGTGCCATCATGCTGAACGCCTGCCTGGGCAGGTGCAAGGGTCAAGGCAGCTTAGATGCGTGGCTCCAGTCGACCACCACGCTCGTACGGGCGGGCCAGGCGCTCGTCATTCTCGTCCATCAGTTCGCGCAGGGTGCGTGGATCCTCGTCACCATCATCCACAGGTTCATCCTGACGCCCTTTCCACCAATGTTCGATGGGCCAGCGTATGGCGACGAAGGCCAGATACAGGGCAAAGGCGATCAGGCCATAGAGCGTGAGATCGGCGACGGCACGCCAGGCGTTGTTACCCACCTTGAGCAGCAGATCCATGGCGGTGATGGCGATGGAGGGAGCGAACAGCTCACGCGTCGGGTCGACGATGGTCGGGCTGAACAGCAACACGGCCACCAGCACACGTAGCGGCTCACGTGCATAGCGCCACATCCAGCGGGTCATGCGCATCCATACCAGCAGGCAGCCCAGGGCTGCGATGCCATAGGCGGCCCAGGCCAGGAGGTAATCGTTTTCGGTCATCATAAGCAGGGCTAGCGTGGCGGGTCTGGCAAAGGGGCGCTTATGATAACGGTTTTTGTCCGCTGCGACGCCCCTCTCGTTCTGGAGCCTACCATGCCCTCTGCCCCCCTCGCCCGCCAGCAAGCCGGCAATGACCCTTATCGCTGGCTGGAGAATCGCGACAGCGACGAAGTGCTGGCCCACCTGCAAGCGGAGAACGCCTACCTGGA
The DNA here is from genome assembly GCF_052156495.1 of Pseudomonas sp. NCHU5216. NCBI lineage: Bacteria > Pseudomonadati > Pseudomonadota > Gammaproteobacteria > Pseudomonadales > Pseudomonadaceae > Pseudomonas > Pseudomonas sp. NCHU5216. The sequence goes on from NZ_JBQLIX010000044.1 coordinate 8,846, forward strand.
AGCCGTGCTGCAACCACAGGCCGAGCTGCGCGAGGCTCTGTTCGAGGAGATCAAGGGGCGCATCCGCGAAACCGACCTGTCGCTGCCCACACCCTGGGGCGATTATCTCTACTACCAGCGCACCACGGCCGGCGATGAATACCCCCGGCATTACCGTTGCCGCCGCCCTGCCGATGGTTCACTGCAGGTCGACAGCGCCAGCGAGACCCTGCTGCTCGACCCCAACGCCCTGGCCGCTGGCGGTTTTCTCTCGCTGGGCGCTTTCAGCATCAGCCCCGACCAGCAGCGCCTGGCTTACAGCCTGGACACCAGCGGCGACGAAATCTACCGCCTGTTCGTCAAGGAGCTGGCCAGTGGCGAGATCAGCGAACTGCCCTTCGACGACTGCGACGGCAGCATGACCTGGGCCAATGACAGCCAGACCCTGTTCTTCACCGAGCTGGACGACACCCATCGCCCTTATCGGCTGTATCGCCACCGCCTCGGCACCCCAGGCGCCGAAGCGGTGTTCGAGGAGGCCGACGGGCGTTTCTTCCTGCATTGCTACCGTTCCAGCTCAGAACGCCAATTGATCCTGCAACTGGGCAGCAAGACCACCAGCGAAGTCTGGGTACTGGACGCCGCAACGCCCGAAGCCAGCTTCACCTGCCTGGCGCCGCGCGAGGAAGGCCACGAGTACGACGCCGACCACGGCATGCTCGACGGCCAATGGTGCTGGCTGATCCGCAGCAACCAGAGCGGTATCAACTTCGCCCTCTATCGCGCCGATGAGGCCAGCCCGCAGCGCCCGCACTGGCGCGAAATCCGTGCCCACGACCCGCAGGTGATGCTCGAAGGCGCCACGCTCAACCAGCGCGCCCTGGTTCTCGCCTTGCGCGAGGGCGGCCTGCCGATTCTCGAAGTGCTGCCGCAAGGCGGCGCTGCCTATCGTGTGCAACTGCCGGACGCCGCCTACAGCCTGTACGTGCAGGACAGCCTGGAATTTCACAGCCCGGTGATCCGTCTGCGCTACGAAGCACTGAACCGCCCCGCGCAGATCCGCCAACTGGAACTGACCACGGGTGCGCAACAGGTGCTCAAGCAGACGCCGGTGGAAGGCCCGTTCGATGCCGACGCCTATGAGAGCCGTCGCCTGTGGGCCACGGCCGCCGACGGCACGCAGGTACCCATCAGTCTGGTGGCGCGCCGCGAGGTGTTCGCCACCGGCCAACCCGCACCGCTCTACCTCTATGGCTACGGCGCCTACGGCGAAAGCCTCGACCCCTGGTTCTCCCATGCGCGTCTGAGCCTGCTGGAGCGTGGCTTCATCTTCGCCATCGCCCATGTCCGCGGCGGCGGTGAAATGGGCGAGGCCTGGTACCGTGCCGGCAAGCTGGAACACAAGCAGAACAGCTTCGACGACTTCATCACCTGCGCCAAACGCCTGGTCGCCGAGGGTCTGACCACCTCCGCGCAACTGGCAATCAGTGGCGGCAGCGCCGGTGGCCTGTTGATCGGTGCGGTGCTCAACCAGCGCCCCGAGCTGTTCGCCGCGGCCATCGCCGAGGTGCCCTTCGTCGACGTGCTCAATACCATGCTCAACCCGGATCTGCCGCTGACGGTGACCGAGTACGACGAATGGGGCGACCCCAACCAGCCCGAGGTGTACGCACGCATCGAGGCCTACGCCCCTTACGAAAACGTACGCGCTCAGGCCTACCCGGCCATCCTCGCCGTGGCCGGCTACAACGACAGTCGCGTGCAGTACTGGGAGGCGGCCAAGTGGGTGGCCAAACTACGCCGTGACAAGACTGACGGCAATCTGCTGCTACTGAAGACCGACCTCGGCGCCGGCCACGGTGGCATGAGCGGACGCTATCAGGGCATCAAGGACGTGGCGCTGGAATATGCCTTCGTGCTGCGCGTGCTCGGGCTGGACGCTGCCCAGCCGTAACCCCTGTTGTCATCCCAGCCTCTACGGACGAGCATGAATCAGGGCCGTGAGCCTCGCGGCTCGCCCAACTCCTGGCTGTTGCGGCGCAGTTGCTGATCGAGCTGGGGGATGGGCTTGTCCGCTTCGCGCCGGGGCACGCCACCTGGCAAGGGCTGGCCAACAGGCGGCGGCTGCAATGGCGCCGTATCATGGCGACGGTTCGGCGTGGGTACCCCAGGCTGGCCGTACGGTTGCGGCGTGGCAGTGCCAGGCGAGCCGGGGGCCGGTGTGGCAGGGGGAATGCGTATGGGCTCCTGGGCCTGGGCCACAGCAGTGCCGAGCAGCATGCCGATCACGAGCAGACGAAAGATCATGGCGGGCCTCCTTCAGGAAGGGCTTTCGTTTTATTCTGGCAACCTCAGCCCCCGAATGTTCAAGCAGACCACCCCATGACCACCAGCAAGCTCGACAAGATCCTCGCCGAAGCCCAGCAGCGCCGCGAAACCAGCTACCGCGAGAAAGCGCTGCGCATGTACCCGCATATCTGCGGCCGTTGCGCCCGCGAATTCAGCGGCAAGCGCCTGAGCGAGCTGACCGTGCATCATCGCGATCACAACCACGACAACAACCCGGAAGACGGCTCCAACTGGGAGCTGCTGTGCCTGTTCTGCCACGACAACGAGCACCAGCGCCAGGTCGACCTGCATTATCAGAAGGAAGAAGCCGCCAGCGCCGGCTCCGGCAGCAAGGTCACGCACAAGGGGCTGGCAGGTCTGGCGGCGCTGCTGGGCAAGACGGAGGACAAGCAAGGCTGAGGGCCGTCAGCCCGTAGGAACGAATTCATTCGCGATGCTTGCCGGCGCGGTGCCAGCCATTTTCGCGGCTAAAGCCGCTCCTACGGAAGCATACGCCCCTACTTCAGCAGGCGCGTATCCAGGGTCTTCGACGGCCCACCGATAACGTTCTCGGTGATGTCGATGAAGTCCTTGGTGCTGACCTTGTCCAGGCGCATCAGGCCACGGGTCACGTCATCCAGGGACAGGTTGCCCTTGTCCTTGGTCTTCTGGCGGATCTCCCTATCCAGCTCCTGCAGCAGCAGCACGGCGCGCGCGGTTACCGGCCCGGTAGCATGATCGGTGCGCAGGCTGGTGACCGGCTTGCTCCAGCGGATCAGTTGCTCGCGGATCTTCTGGTAGCGCTCCTCGCTGATCCCCCCGGCGCGACGCATCAGCTCGATGGAGTAGTACTCGGCCAGGCCCTCGGCGATCCAGTCGCTGCGCTCACGCCCGTAGATACGCCCGAACACATGCACCAGCTCGTGCACCAGGGAGCTGGTGCCGTTCTCGCTGACCAGCGGGCGGTCGGCGTGCATGTAGTAAGAGTTGGAGGCGGACAGGCCACCGCGCCACATCGGGTCGCCAGCGCCGACGATCAGTAGCTTGTCGGGGTCGCGCGGGAACACCTGCTGCAGTTGCGGCCAGACGAAGGTGAGGAAGGTCATGATGTCCATCCGGCGCATGCCCTCACCCACCGGCGCGGAGATGGCCACCTCGGTATCGCCCAGGCGGGTGCGCCGCGTGCCCAGCTTGCCGGCGAGCATCCAGCCGGTGGGGCGGTCGAACTTGCGCTGCGGGTTATCGATGCGGAAGCGGTTCTTGCCGATGCGTGGCCAGCCGGTCTCGACGCTCTTCCAGCCCTTGGGCAACTCGAATTGCAGGCGCGCCACCAGCTCGGTCTTGTCCACCTGATCGAGCGCCGCCGGCGGCACCAGGTCGTCACCGCGCAGCAAGGCCCAATCCTGAGTCATGCGCGCGTCGTAACGCCCCGGCTTGCGCTGGTGATCCACCAGCACGCGATAACTCAGGGTGCTCTTGCCCTTGGCCGGCTGCCATTTGCCCCGCCCGGCCTCTTGCGCCCACTGACCATCGGCCTTGAAATCGCTGTAACGACCCTGCTTGCCCAGGTTGAAATCCAGGCTGCGAATGCGCTCGCCCTTCTCCACCGTGATACTGACCTCGGCCTGATCGCTATCCGGCAGGAAGCGCACTCGATAATCCAGATCGACTTTCTGCGTCGCCGCCCAGGTCGGCAAGCTGAGGCTCAACATCAACAGGGACGAATACAGCGGCAAACGAGAAGAAGACAGCATGCAGGACTCCTGATGCATGAAGGGCAATTGGCCATAGGACAGCCGCGTCACGCGGCAATTCCGTGAAGCGCAACAGGTTTGCCACGAAGTGGCAGCACAATTCAACCGGCGCGAAAAATCAGATGCTCTTCCCAATCCTCTTCGGCCACCTCGTGCTCGCTGAGCATGCGCCCGGCCTGGGAAATGCGCTCGGCATGCACCGCCTCGTGGTCGCCGCAGACCAGATGATGCCAGGGCGGCAGATCCTTGCCCTCGCTGACCAGGCGATAGCCGCAGGTGGGCGGTAGCCACTTGAACTGGTCGGCCTGCGCCGGCGTGAGCTGGATGCAGTCCGGCACCTGCTTGAAACGGTTGGGATAGTCGCTGCAACGGCAGCTCTGCAGATCCAGCAGCTTGCAGGCGATACGCGTGTAGTAGACGGCGCCGTCGTCCTCGTCCTCGAGCTTCTGCAGGCAGCACAGGCCACAGCCGTCGCACAGCGACTCCCACTCGCCTGCGTCGAGCTGGGCGAGGGTCTTGCGTTTCCAGAAGGGTTGGAGGTCGGCAGCCATGGCAGCAGTATGGACTCGGGCGGAAAAAGCGCAGCAGTCTAGCTTGCGCCCCTGCCCCGGCCAAGCAGCGCATGCCGAACGGCGGGCGTGAGGAGCCGCCTCACGTAGGGTGCGCCATGCGCACCGCATCGATGTTCAGTAACCGCGCGCAAAATCCACCTCGCCGCGCAACGGCTCACCGGCCTGCCAAAGCGCCAGGTTGTCGAGAAACAGCCTGCTCATCAGCAGCGGGTCGGTGGGCGCGGCGCTGTGCCCGGTCAGCAGCAGGTTCGGCGCAGTCCAGAACGGATGCCCTGCTGGCAGCGGTTCCTCACGGCAGACATCGATCACCGCAGCGGCCAGCGTCCCCTGCTGCAGGGCCGCGACCAGATCCGCATCGACCACCGAACTGCCGCGCCCTGCGTTGATCAGCACCGCCTCGGGGCGAACGCCCGCCAGCAGCTCGGCATCGTAAAGGTCACCCGTGGCCGGGGTGTCCGGCAGCAGATTGACCAGATAATCGGCCCAGCCCACCAGGCGCGACAGCTCGGACAGCGCCGCAACCTCGAGGAACGGCGCCTGCTCGCGCGCCTGGCTGGCAATGCCACGCAACTCCACGCCGAACGGAGCGAGAAAGCCGGCCACGGTCTGGCCGATATCGCCACAACCGACGATCAGCGCCCGCCGCCCGGCCAGGCTGCGCGGCAGCATCGGTGCCCAGCGCTGCTCGCGTTGTGCCTGCTGGCGCTCGAACAGGCGCCGTTCGTGGGCCAGCAGGTGGCCGAGGACGTACTCGGCCATCACCTGGCCGAAGATGCCCACCGCACGGCTCAAGCGGTAATCACGCGGCAAGTCGCCGGCCAGCAATGGCGTGATGCCGGCCCAGGTCGACTGCAGCCATTGCGGGCGCAGGCCCTGGCGCAGCAGCGGCACTAGCAGTGAAGGCGCGCCCAGCCACAGCGAGCAATCCCCCGCAGCGCCGGCCAGCGCCTCGGGCTCATCACTGGCGAACAATTCCAGCGTCGGCTGCGCCGCGCGAATGCACTCGGCATAGCGGGCGTACTTGGCTTCGGCGATCAACAGACGCATGGTTCAGACCGGGTCGTTGCGGCGCAGCAACTCGTCCGGCAGGTGCTCGATGTATTCCTCTTCGGGTGGCGGCATCTGCAGGTGGTAACCCTGCTTGTCGAGGTTCTCCAGCACCTGGGTAATGTCCTCGCGGGCCAGTTGGCGCTCCGGGCTGAGCACCAGGTCGAAGGCATGTGCAGGTGGGCCGAATACCGCCAGCAAGCCTTCGGGCACGCGGGTCAGGGCCTCGGCCTTGAGCACGTAGAGGTACATCTCGTTCTTGCGCGGGCTCTTGTAGATGGAACAGATGCGTTTCACGCGGATTCTCCTTCACTGGCCAGGCAGTCGAGCAGCGCCTGGCCCATCAATTCCCGGCGCCAGCCGCGCAGGGAATCGGGTAATTGGTACGGGCCATTGGGGTAGCCACTTTTCAACAGCGCCTCCAGGGTTTTCTTGCGCAGCATCAGTTCGGGGGCGATATCCAGGCGCTCGCCCTCTTGCTGGCCGACGACGCGCAGTTTCTTCAACAGGGCCGAGGCCTCCACTGGCAGCGGCTCGGGCAGCGCCTCGGGCCATTGCTCGGGCGGCAGTGCGGCCGCCTCGCGGATCAGTGCCAGCAAGGTTTCGCCATCCTGACGCACGGTCTTCGGATGCATGTCCTCGATGCGCGCCAGGGCCACCAGATTGTCCGGCTGGGTGCGCGCCAGCGGCCACAGCGAATGCTCACGCAGCACACGGTTGCGCGGCTGGTTACGCGCTCGTGCCTGGCGTTCGCGCCAGGCACACAAGGCACGCAGCACGGCCTGCTGCTGACGCGACAGTTTCCAGGCCAGCTTGGCCTCGCGCCAGGCCTCATCGGGGTCGATCTCACGGCCCAGATTGGCCACCAGTTCGGCGCCGTCCTCGAGAATCCATTCCACCTTCTGCGGCGCCAGGCGGGCCATCAACTCGCGGTACACCTCCACCAGATGCGACACATCTTCGGCGGCGTAGCGCACCTGCAGCTCGGACAACGGGCGCTGCAGCCAGTCGGAACGGGTCTCGCCCTTGGGCAGCTCGATGTCGAGCAAGCGCAGCACCAGGCGCGAATAGCCCATGGAAAAACCCAGATTGAGATAACCGGCCGCGACCTGTGTGTCGAACAGCGGTGCCGGCAGGCTGCCGGTCAGGCGCAGGAAGACCTCCAGATCCTCACTGCAGGAATGCAGCACCTTGACCACATTCGGCGCGCGCAACAGGGCGGCGAAGGGGCTCCAGTCGTCGATGCACAGCGGGTCGATCAGCCAGGCGCCGTCGCCACCGCTGACCTGCACCAGGCCGGCGATGGGGTAGAAGGTGTCGACGCGCATGAACTCGGTGTCCAGCGCGATGAAGGGCAAGGTCTGCCAGGTGGCGCAGTGCTCGGCCAGGCTGGCGTTGTCGCGAATCCAGTGAATATCGTTAGCCACGCGGCGCTCCCATGAACAATGGCGCGCAGTATATAGCCTGCGCGCCTCGACGGGCAGCGAGCTGCCGCCGCGCCCGGGAACTGTGTAATCTGTGCCGCGCAATGCCTCCCGACACGGAAGAACAACAATGCTGAAAAAACTGCTTGCCCTGGTGGTCGTGCTACTGGCCGCTGCCGCCGGTTACCTGGCCATTACCCCCAGCCCGATCGACCCGCTGCCCTGGGACGCCGCGCCCGCACCGGCCATGACCGGCGTACTGGAACCCAACGACACCCTGATGAAGGCCGAACTGCTGGCGCAAGGCCAGATCCACGGCCCGGAAGACACCGCCGTGGACGCCGAGGGCCGCGTATACGCCGGCCTGCATGACGGCCGCATCGTCCGCGTGCTGCCAGACCACAGCGTGGAAACCTTCGCCAACACCGGCGGGCGCCCGTTGGGCATGGACTTCGATGCAGGCGGCAACCTGATCGTCGCCGATGCCTACAAGGGCCTGCTGAGCGTGGACAAGGCCGGCACGATCAAGGTGCTCAGCACCGAGGCCGACGGCGTGCCCTTCGCCTTCACCGACGACCTGGACATCGCCAGTGACGGCACTATCTATTTCAGCGACGCCTCCTCGCGCTTCCAGCAGCCCGACTACCTGCTCGACCTGCTCGAAGCGCGCCCCCATGGCCGCCTGCTGGCCTACGACCCGGCCAGCGGACAGACCCGCGTGCTGCTCAAGGATCTGTACTTCGCCAACGGCGTGGCACTGTCGGCAGCCGAGGACTTCGTGCTGGTCAACGAAACCTACCGCTATCGCATCACCCGTTACTGGCTCAAAGGTGAAAAAGCCGGCCAGCATGATGTGTTCATCGACAACCTGCCCGGCCTGCCGGACAACCTGCAGGGCGATCGCAAAGGCACCTTCTGGGTCGCCCTGCCCTCACCGCGCAAGGCCGATGCCGATTTCCTGCATCGCCACCCCTGGCTCAAGGCGCAGATCGCCAAGCTGCCGCGGGCGCTGTGGCCGAAGGCGATCCCTTACGGCCTGGTCATCGCCGTCAACGAGCAAGGCCAGATCGTGCGCAGCCTGCATGACACCAGCGGCAGCCACCTGCGCATGATCACCTCGGTCAAACCGGTAGGGGATTATCTGTACTTCGGCAGCCTGGACAACGACCGCATCGGCCGGCTCGAACTGCACTGACAAAAAGCCCCGGACAACCGGGGCTTCTTTTATCGCCTGAGCTGTAAATGAGCATTCTGAGCCTGTTTTTAACGCCGCATGACCGAGTGCAGTAGTTTTCACACAGCCTGACAGCCGGGGCTTTCTTTTATCGCCAACTCGCGCCTCAGACCACGCCCTGCGCCAGCATGGCATCGGCGACCTTGACGAAGCCGGCGATGTTGGCGCCCTTGACGTAGTTGATGCGGCCATTCTCCTCGCCATGGTGCACGCAGGCGTGGTGGATGTTCTGCATGATGCCGTGCAGGCGCTCGTCCACCTCGCCGGCGCTCCAGTGCAGGCGCATGGCGTTCTGGCTCATTTCCAGGCCACTGGTGGCCACGCCACCGGCATTGGACGCCTTGCCCGGCGCGTAGCAGATGCCGGCCTCGACGAACAGATCCACCGCATCCAGGGTCGAGGGCATATTGGCGCCTTCGGCGACGCAGATGCAGCCGCTGTTCAGCAATGCGCGGGCGTTCTCGCCATCCAGCTCGTTCTGCGTCGCACAGGGCAGCGCGATATCGCAGGCCAAGCCCCAGGGGCGCTGGCCGGCGAGGAACTGCAGGCCATAGTGCTCGGCCATCTCGCGCAGACGGCCGCGCCGTACGTTCTTCAGCTCCATCAGATACTGCCACTGCTCATCACTGAGGCCGCCCTCGGCATACAGGGTGCCCTCCGAATCGGACAGCGAGATCACCCGCCCGCCCAGCTCCATGACCTTGCGCGCCGCGTACTGGGCGACATTGCCGGAACCGGAAATGGCTACACGCTTGCCCTCGAAGTCCTGACCGATGCGCTTGAGCATTTCCTGGGCGAAGTACACGCAGCCATAACCGGTGGCTTCCGGGCGAATCAGGCTGCCGCCATAGCTCAGGCCCTTGCCGGTCAGTACCGAGGTGAACTGGTTGGACAGGCGCTTGTACTGGCCGAACAGATAGCCGATCTCGCGCCCGCCGACACCGATATCGCCGGCCGGCACGTCCAGATCGGCACCGATATGGCGATACAGCTCGGTCATGAACGACTGACAGAAGCGCATCACCTCCCCTTCGCTCCTGCCCTTGGGATCGAAGTCCGCACCGCCCTTGCCGCCGCCCATGGGCAGCGAGGTCAGGGAGTTCTTGAACACCTGCTCGAAGGCGAGGAACTTGAGCACCCCGAGGTTCACCGAGGAGTGGAAGCGCAGGCCGCCCTTGTACGGGCCGATGGCGCTGCTCATCTGGATGCGGTAGCCGCGGTTGACCTGCACCTGGCCACGATCGTCGACCCAGGGCACACGGAACAGGATGGCGCGCTCCGGCTCGACCATGCGTTCGAGAATGCCAGCCTCACGGTAACGCGGATTGGCTTCGAGGAAGAGCCACAGGCTGCGCACCACCTCTTCCACGGCCTGGTGGAACTCGGGCTGGTCGGGGTCGCGCTGCTTGAGGCGCGACAGGAAAGAATCGACGGACAACGACATGCGGCACCTCGACGCCACGCGGACAAAGTGCCGGCACTCTAGCAGGCAGAAAGGCACCAAAACAGACCAAAATGTCGCTTTGATGAATCCTTTTGGTGCATTCAGCTAAAAAGGCGTCGCTAACGCTCTAAAACAATAGTTTCAAAGTATTCCATCGCACCCTGAAATCTCATGAAGCCCCATAAAAGTGCATGCCTGAGCAGCCTTTGCGAGCATTGGCGAAACCGACCAGGAAGGTACTCGACCTCGACTTGACGGTATGATGCCCAGAACAGACATCGACCAGAGGACTCGCTCATGTCCCTCGCTCAATTGATCGAACCACAGGCGCTGGCCGCGCGCCTGCACGCCCCCGACCTGGTACTGCTGGACTGCCGCTTCGCCCTCGAAGACCCCACCTATGGTCGCCGCAGTTACCTGGACGGGCACATTCCCGGCGCCCATTTCCTCGACCTGGAGCAGGATCTTTCCGCCCCGGTGATCAAAGGCGTCACCGGCCGCCATCCCCTGCCCGATCCCAGCACGCTGGTAGAACGCCTGCGCCTCTGTGGCCTGCGCGCCGATAGCCAGGTGGTGCTCTACGACGACGGCGCCGGTGCCTTCGCCGCCCGCGCCTGGTGGCTGCTGCTGTGGCTGGGCAAGCGTGACAACATTTACCTGCTCGATGGCGGCCTCAAGGCCTGGCGCGAAGCCGGCCTGGCCCTGACCACCGAACGTGCGGAGAACGCGCCCGGCGATTTCGCCGCGCAGCCTGACCCCAGCCTGCTGCTGAGCGCCGAGCAACTGGCGCGGCGCCTGCACGATGCTGACCTCACCCTGCTCGATGCCCGCGCCCTGCCACGCTTTCGTGGCGAGGTCGAGCCACTCGACCCGGTGGCCGGGCATATTCCCGGTGCGCAGTGCGCGGCCTTCACCGATAACCTCGGCAGCGATGGCCGCTTCCTGCCCCGCGAACAGTTGCGCGCGCGTTTCGACGCCCTGCGCGGCGAGCGCCCGCTCGAGGGGTTGGTGGCCTACTGTGGCTCCGGGGTCACGGCCTGTCACAACCTGTTCGCCATGAGCCTGGCTGGCTATCCCCTGGCGCCACTCTATGCCGGCTCCTGGAGCGAATGGATCACCGACCCGCAACGCCCCGTGGCCACCGGCGACTGACACCTTCGGTTGTGGCTGCGAATCAGGCCACATCGTCCTTGCCGCCCTGATACGTCCCTCTCAACGGGCGCCTGTCAGGGCGGCAAGCGCTCTACTGAGGGAACTTCTCTAGTCCCTCGACAGTCAGCCTGAGGTTGGGGTTCGCTCCCGTTTCGTTCGCGGATGCCATTTATGGAGCGCCGCCAGGCTATGGCGCCCCTGGCATTACAAGGTGGCTCGTGACGAAACGGCAACAGACCCTACGTCTGCCTTATCCTCTCGCACAGGAATCGACAATGAACAAGCACCTGCTCAAGACCAGCCTGGCCCTTGCCCTGGCAGCCATCTCCGGCCAGAGCTTCGCCTCTGGCTTTGCACTCAACGAACAGAGCATCAGCTCCATGGGTACCGCCTTCGCCGGTCGCTCATCGGCGGCCGACGATGCCAGCACGGTCTTCGGCAACCCGGCCGGCATGTCCCGCATCAAACGTGACGAGATCAACTTCGGTGCCGCCGTCATCCACGCCAAGAGCGATATCAGCGACGCCAGCGGTAGAAATCCCCTGGGTGGGGCCATCAATGGCAGCAACGATGGTGACATGGTGCCGAACACCGGCGTGCCCATGGGCTACTACGTCAAGCCGCTGGACGACAAGGTTGCCTTCGGCCTGGGCGTCTACGCACCTTTCGGCCTGATGACCGATTACGAGAGCGGCTTCCAGGGCCGCTACCAGTCGGACAAGAGCTATGTGCGAGTGATCACCGTGCAGCCCACCCTCAGCTATCGTTTCAACGATCAGCTATCGGTCGGCTTCGGCCCCACCTTCAACCATATCGAGGGTGAACTGACCTCGTCGCTGTTCACCCCGCTGGGCGACGGCAAGGTCAAGGTCAAGGGCGACGACACCGCCGTCGGCTTCAACGCCGGCGTGCTCTACGAATTCAGCCCACGCACCCGGGTCGGCGTGACTTACCGTTCGCGGGTCAAGTACGAACTCGAAGGTGACACCAAGGTGGAAGCGCCCGCCCTGCTCGGTATCGCCGGCAAGTACGACGCCAACCTCGACCTCACCACCCCCGAGTCGGTGGACATGTCCATCACCCATCAGTTCGACGATGCCTGGACGCTCTACGCCGGCAGCACCTGGACACGCTGGAGCCGCTTCAAGGAAATCCGCGTGGAGAACGAGGCCAGCACCCTGCCGGCCAACCTCAACACCATTGTCGAGGAACAGAACTGGCACGATACCTGGGCCCACGCCATCGGTCTGGCCTACAAGGTCAACCCGCAGTGGACGCTGCGTACCGGTATCGCCGTGGATCAATCGCCGATCAACAACACCGACCGCTCGCCGCGCGTGCCCTCCGGTGACCGGCGCATCTTCAGCCTGGGCGCTGGCTGGAGCCCGAATCCGGACATGACCATCGACGTGGCCTATTCCTACCTGAAGGAAGAGTCGGTTGACGTCAACCGCAGCAGCGCCAGCCGTGGCAGCTACAACGCCAGCTACAAGAACAGCGCTCATGGCCTGGGGGCGTCGTTGACCTACAGGTTCTGATAGCCGCTCGAACACGAAGGCCCGCGCAATGCGGGCCTTCTTTTTGTTTTTTCGGGTGCGGCCGGGTGTGATACTGGACTGCAAGTTTGTGTAAGTGCTTGTTGCTTGTTGGGTGTTTGTTCCGCATTGCCGCGTTTTTGCTGATGTTTCTGGTTTCGCCCTCCCGGGCGAGTCACTTTTGTAGGGTAAAAGTAACCAAAACCCTCCGCCCGATCATCCGGCCCTGGCTTCGCCAGGGTTCGCTCACTCCATCGTCGTTCCAGAGGCCCGCCGCGGTGGGCCATCCCTGGCCCATCGCGGCTTTCGCGACATCCATGTCGCTCAACCTCTTCCACGACGATTCCGCTCACCCTCCTGGGCGGGCTCTGCACGCGCCTGAACCCGAGGTAACCCAGAATTAGCGTGGAGTGCTTGAACATGGGTCAGCCGTAGGGCGGACTCAGGAGCGCCAGCGAACAGTCCGCCGGGCCATGCCCAGTTCGGCACCACAACCTACATTCAATACTCCCACCAACGGCGTACTGCTTCCGAGCGGCCGGCGTCCCGGTACGCCCGCGAATGAAACTATTGGTTTAATTCGACAGCCAAATCTCGGCTCCATAGCTACCAGAACACGCCGGGCATGCCCGGAACCGATGTACGTTCAGGCGCGCTAACTCCCCCTTCAGGAGGCCGAACGCAGGCATTGCGCAGGGGGCGAGCGGCATGGATGCCGCGAGAGGCTTAAAGGGCCAGGGACGGCCCTTGTAAGCCGACCCCGGAGCAGTGCCGGAGTGAGGGGAGTCGAGCGAAGCGAGACCCGGATGGCGGGGGTGCGTTTCTTTTGCTTACTTTTCTTTGCGCACTTCAAAGAAAAGTGAGTCGCCCGAGGGGGCGAAACCCGGAATATCTGGACATACCCAAGGCGGCGTCCAGCACACCAATACAGGCCAACAAGATCACACAAACCTGCCAGCCCAGTATCAAGCTCACTCCAACCGCCTAAAACAAACTCAAGGCTGGCTGGCAATCGCCTGTTCCACCGCCTTGATCAAGTCCGGATCATCCGGCTTGGTCAGGCTGGAAAAGCTCGCCACCACCTTGCCTTGGCGGTCGACCACGTACTTGAAGAAGTTCCAGCGCGGCACCCGGCTCTGCTCGGCCAGGCCCTTGAACAGGGGGATGGCATCGTCGCCCGACACCGGCTGCGGTTCGGTCATGGTGAAGGTCACGCCGTAATTGACGTAGCAGACGGTGGCCGTCTCCTTGCTGTCGTCCGACTCCTGACGGAAATCGTCGGACGGCACGCCCAGTACCTCCAGGCCCTGCCCCTTGTAGCGCTGGTACAGCGCCTCGAGCCCCTTGAACTGTGGGGTGAAGCCACAGAAGCTGGCGGTATTGACCACCACCAGTGGCTTGCCGGCGAACTGGCAGAGATCGACGCTGGCACCCTTGGCGCGCAGTTTGGGCAGCTCCCCCTGGAGCATGGCCGGGCACTCGCTGGCCAACGCTGGCAGTGCCAGGCAGGACAGCAACAGGGAGCAGGCAAGACGACGAAACGGCATGACGGTGACCTCGGGCGATGACGCGATATCGTCACGCTACCCGCAGCTCGGCGTTCCGGCAACTAACAGATACCAACACCCAGTTGCAGCAGCGCCAGACCGCCCTGATGCCAGCCCCACCACGCCAGCGCCAGCAGCAGGCCGAGGCCCGCCGCCAGCGCAGCGAATGTCAGCGCCCGGCGTTTCACGCCGGCGCCCCCTGCAGACGCGCCACCGGCACCTCGCGCACTGGCCAGTTGAGCGCGGCGGCCATCAGGCTCAGGCCGATGGAGATCTGCCACACCAGGTCGTAGCTGCCGGTGTGGTCATACAGATAGCCACCCAGCCAGCCACCGAGGAAGGAACCGATCTGGTGGAAGAGAAAGACGATGCCGCCCAGCATCGACAGGTTGCGCACACCGAACAGGGTGGCCACGGTGCCGTTGGTCAGCGGCACGGTGGAGAGCCACAGCAAGCCCATGGCGATGCCGAACAGGTAGGCGCTCCATTGCGTCAGCGGCGCCAGCAGAAACAGCGTGATCACCACCCCCCGCAGCAGATACAGGGCGCTGAGCAGCCGCGGTTTGGCCATGCGCCCGCCGAGCCAGCCGGCGATGTAGGTGCCGAAGATGTTGAACAGCCCCACCAGCGCCAGCACCGTGGTGCCGGTGATTGCCGGCAGGTGATGGTCGACCAGATAGGCCGGCAGGTGCACGGCGACGAACACCACCTGAAAACCGCAGACGAAAAAGCCCAGCGCCAGCAGCCAGAAGCCGGAGTGCCCGGCCGCCTCGCGCAGGGCTTCGAGCAAGGTCTGCTGCGGCAGGTTACTGACTGGTGCAGGCGCCTCATTGATCATCGCCGCCAACGGCAGGATCAGCGCCACCAGCAGCCCCAGCGCCAGCAGCGCCGAGGACCAGCCCAGCCAGCCGATCAATCCGAGCGAGCCCGGCAACATGACGAACTGGCCGAAGGAGCCAGCCGCCGCGGCGATGCCCATGGCCATGCTGCGCTTCTCCACCGGCACGGCGCGGCCGACCACACCGAGAATCACCGAGAACGAGGTACCGGACAGGCCAATGCCGATCAGCAGGCCGGCACTCAGCGACAGCGACAGCGGCGAGTTGGCCATGCCCATGCACACCAGCCCGAGGACATAGAGCACGCCACCGACGATGATCGCCTTGCGCGCGCCGAAGCGATCGGCCAGTGCGCCAGTGACAGGTTGCGCCAGGCCCCAGACCAGGTTCTGCAGGGCGATGGCGAAGGCGAACACCTCACGCCCCCAGCCGAACTCGGCGCTCATCGGCGGCAGGAACAGGCCAAAGCCATGGCGGGTGCCGAGCGACAGCGCGAGGATCAGCGAAGCGCCGAGCAACAGCCAGGTGGATGAACGCCAAGTATGGGTCATTGTCGTGTTCTCCGGAATCAACGGGCAGGTATAGCCTGGCGCCCCCTTGCAGGGCAAATACAGTTGCTGAGGACTGCGCCGATACAGATGTTCTCAAGCGCTCCAGTAGAGCGCCAAGGTCAACACCACCACGGATTCGGCCAACTCCACCAGCGCACCTGCGGTATCGCCCGTGGTGCCACCCAGACGCTGCAACAGGGCCCGGCGCAGCCAGAAAAACAACAGCAGCGCCATGCCCAGAGCAAGCGCCGCACTCCAGCCCAGCAGCAGCATGGCCAGGGCATGCCCGCCCAGCACCCAGGGCAGTTGCCGGCGCGGCAGATGCTCGACCAACGCCTGGCCCAGACCACCGGCGCGCACGTAAGGCGTGCTCGCCAGCAGCAATGGCAGCAGGCTGCGCCCCACCCAGGGCAACAGCAGCAGGTAGAGGCCCTGCCCGGCTTGCAGCAACGTCACCAAAGCAGCGAACTTGAGCAGCAACAGCAACACCAGCACGACGATGGCGATGGGGCCGCTGCGCGGATCCTTCATGATGCTCAGGGTGCGCTCGCGGTCGCCGAAGCCACCGACCCAGGCATCGGCCGTGTCGGCCAGGCCATCCAGATGCAGCCCACCGCTAAGGCCCACCCACAAGGTCAGAATGATCGCCGCCTGCAACATCGCAGGCACCTGGACCAGCAGCAGGTGCGCCGCCCACAGCAGCGCACCGAGCAGCAGCCCGACCGTGGGATACCACAGCAGCGAGCGCCCCATCTGTTCCGGACTGGGCATGCCCGGCAGGGTGATCGGCAGGCGGGTGAGAAACTGCAAGGCGATCAGCAGGGCCGTCATGGCAGCTCCGTCAGTTGGCCATCGGCCTCGAGCTGCAGGCGAAAGCGCTGGGCATAGCCGACGTTGACCTGCAAAAGATCCTGCCGTGGCAGGCCGCGCGCACGCGCCAGCAACAGGCGCATCACCCCGCCATGGGTGATCAGCAGCAGGCATTCGCCGTCATGGGCCTGCTGCAGACGCTGCACGGCGGCGAGCACCCGCGCCTCGAACGCCAGCAGGGGCTCGCCATTGGGCGGTGTGAAGGCGTAGGGGTCAGCCCAGAAATGCCCCAGGGCTTCGGCATCGGTGTCCATCAGCGAGGCGGCGCTGCGCCCCTCCCAGTCACCGAAATGCAGCTCCTGCAGAGCGGGTTCGTAATGCAGCGGCAGGCCATGCGCCGCTGCCACTTCCTCGGCGAAACGCGCGCAACGCTGCAGCGGCGAGCTGATCAGGCGCTGCCAGGGGCCGGCGCTCTGCACGGCGCTACGCAGTTGCGCCCAGCCCTGCTCGGTCAGGGCATCGTCCAGGCTGCCGCGCAGGCCACCGCCCTGCTCGGTCTCGCCGTGCCGCAAGAGTTCCAGATGCAGCATCAGACGGGTCTCTGCGCCACGGCCGCCTCGGCAAAGGTGGCCATCTGTGCGTGCAGGCGGCAGGCCATGCGCAGCAGCGGCACGGCCAGGGCTGCGCCACTGCCCTCGCCCAGACGCAGGCCCAGCTCCAGCAGCGGCTGTGCCTGCAATGCCTGCAACACCCGCACATGGCCAGGCTCGGCGCCATGGTGGGCGAACAGCAGCCAGTCGCGGCAGGCCGGATTCATGCGTACCGCCAGCAAGGCGGCGACGCTGCAGATGAAGCCATCGACCAGTATCGCCACGCCCTCCTGAGCCGCCGCCAGGTATGCGCCCGTCAGCGCCGCAATCTCGAAGCCGCCCAGATAAATCAGCGCCTCCAGTGGGGTGTCGATGCGTTCGCCATGCAGGTTCAGCGCCGCCTCGATGACGCGCGCCTTGTGCGCCATACCGGCGGCATCCAGGCCGGTTCCCGGCCCCACCAGATCGCTGGCGGGGCAATCCAGCAACCAGCAGGCCAGTGCCGTGGCCGCCGTGGTATTGCCGATCCCCATTTCGCCACCGATGAACAGGTCGCACTCGGCGGCACGGGCACGCTGCACGCTATTGCGCCCGGCCGCCAGGCAGATCAGCACCTGGGCCAGGGTCATCGCCGGGCCATGCAGGAAGTTCTGCGTACCGGCGCCGACATGCAGGTGGCGCACCCCCGGCATTGGGGGCAAGGGTTCGGCGGTGCCCAGGTCGATCAGCTCCAGGCGCGCATCCAGGGCACGCGCCAGCACGCTGATGGCCGCCCCGCCGCTGACGAAGTTGGCCAGCATCTGCGCAGTCACCGCTTGCGGATAGGCGGAAACGCCCTCGGCCACCACGCCATGATCGCCGGCGAACACGGTGATGCTCAGCGCCTCCAGGCTCGGTCGTTCGCGACCCTGCAGCGCCGCCAGTTGCACGGCCAGATGTTCCAGGCAACCGAGGGAGCCCGCCGGTTTGGTCAGTTGCCGCTGGCGCGCTTCGGCCTTGTTGCGGGCGACATGATCCAGTGGTTGGCAAGGCCCTTGCCACCATTGCAACTTCATAGGCTGTCTCCCTTGAGCAGCATGGGCAGGCCGGCGACGGTGAACAGCACGCGCTGGCTGCGCTCGGCCAGGGCCTGGTGCAACCAGCCGGCCTCATCGACATAACGGCGCGTCAATTCACCCAGCGGCACCACACCCAGACCGGTCTCGTTGCTGACCAGCAGAATACGCCCTGGCAGCTCGGTAATGCAGGCAAGCAAGGCATCACGTTCAGTTTCCAAACGCTGGGCGTCGTCCAGCATCAGCAGATTGGTCAGCCACAGGGTCAGGCAGTCCACCAGCAGGCAACGCCCTGTCGTGGCCTGCTCGCGCAGCACGCGAGCCAGCGCCAGTGGTTCTTCCACCAGCCCCCAGTGTGCCGGGCGCCGCGCCCGGTGTTGAGCGACACGGGCATTCATTTCGCCGTCGAGCGCCTGGCTGGTGGCGATATAGACCACCTCCAGCCCCGACTCGCCGGCCCGTTGCTCGGCCAGCCGGCTCTTGCCAGAGCGGGCGCCGCCGAGGATCAGTTCAAGCATGATTCAATCCACATTCGTTGCTGCCGACAGGCACGAGCTCTGCTCATGCCGCCGGAGGGTAAAAGCTTCGCGAGCCGAGCTCGTTCCTATAGGCCACAAAGCATTCTGAGCCGCTCGGTATCCAGATGCAGCTCCACTTGGTCGGCCAGGCGCTCAATATCCCTTTCGCGCAGCGCCTGGTAATCCACGCTGCGCACCTCATCGAGGCCGGCCCAGCGCAGCAGCGCGGCGCATGCCGAAGGCTGCTCGAACAAACCGTGCAGGTAGGTGCCAAGCACCTGGCCATCGCCGCTCAGGCCACCATCGCTGCGCCCATCCTGCAGTTGCACGGCGCCATTGAGCCCCGGCCCCTGGCTGACCCCGGCGTGAATCTCGTAGCCTGCCACCTCTGCCTGCTCCAGACAGAGCCGGCCACGCACGTTGCGCAGTTGCTTCTCCGGCTCCAGCAGCGTGGTGAAATCCAGCAGGCCAAGGCCCTCGCTGCTGCCGGCAGCGCCTTCCAGGCCGTGCGGGTCATGAATCTGCCGGCCGAGCATCTGCAAACCGCCGCAGATGCCCAGCAGCTTGCCGCCGTAGCGCAGGTGGCGGGTGATGGCCTTGTCCCAGCCCTGCTCGCGCAGGTGCGCCAGGTCGGCACGCACGCTCTTGGAGCCAGGCAGGATGATCAGATCGGCGGGCGGGATGGCCTGCCCCGCCTTGACGAAACTCAACTGCACCTGCGGGTGCAGGCGCAGCGGGTCGAAATCGGTGTGGTTGCTGATGCGCGGCAGCACCGGCACCACCACGCGCAAGGCCTGGGCGTCCTTGGCCTGCTGGCGGGTGTCGACGGCGTCCTCGGCTTCCAGGTGAAAATCCATCAGATAGGGCAACACGCCGAGCACCGGCTTGCCAGTGCGCTGCTCCAGCCATTCCAGCCCTGGCTCGAGCAGGGCGATATCACCTCGGAAACGGTTGATCACGAAACCCTGGATGCGTGCCTGCTCGCTGGGGCTGAGCAGCTCCAGGGTGCCCACCAGATGAGCGAACACGCCGCCCTTGTCGATATCGGCTATCAGGATCACCGGGCAGTCCACCGCCTCGGCGAAGCCCATGTTGGCGATATCGCCAGCGCGCAGGTTGATCTCCGCCGGCGAGCCGGCGCCCTCCACCACTACCAGGCCGTAGCGCTCCAGCAGACGCGCGTGGGATTCCAGCACCGCCGCCATGGCCACCGGCTTGTAGCCGTGATAGGTCAACGCCTGCATGTTGCCGATGGCGCGGCCGTGGATGATCACCTGGGCGCCCATCTCGCTATTGGGTTTGAGCAGCACCGGGTTCATGTCGGTGTGCGGCGCCAGCCCGGCGGCCTGCGCCTGTACCGCCTGGGCGCGGCCGATCTCGCCACCCTCGGCGGTCACCGCCGAGTTGAGTGCCATGTTCTGTGGCTTGAACGGTGCCACCGACACGCCCTGGCGCTGCAGCCAGCGGCACAGCGCCGTCACCAGGGTGCTCTTGCCCGCGTCCGAAGTGGTGCCCTGCACCATCAGGGTGGGCATCAGGACGTCTCCTCGATACTCGCCAGGATCGGCGCGCAGACCTGCAGCCCCTGCTCCAGGCGCTGCCAACCGGCCTCGTCGGCGGGCAGGCCGAAGCGCAGGCTGTCCAGCTCGGCGAACAGCCTCACGAGAATGCCACGCCGTGCCAACAGCTCGGCGCAGGGTATCGCACGCCGGGTGCAGCAGAACTGGAACAACGCCGAGCCGCCAGTCGGCGGCAGGCCGTTGTCACGCAGCACGGCCGCCAGGCGCGCGCCGTCGGCCAGCAGGCGCTGACGCTGGCGATGCTGGCCAGCGCCATCGACCAGCAGATGACGCGCGACATGCCGTGCCGGGCCACTGACGGCCCAGGGGCCGAGCAACGCCTGCAGCTCTTCGAGCAAGGCCTGCGCGGCGAGGACGAAGCCCAGGCGCAGCCCGGCCAGACCGAAGAACTTGCCGAACGAGCGCAGCACGATCAGCCCCGGCAGGTCGCTGTAGGCGGCCAGACTGTGCTCGGGTGCGCAATCCATGAAGGCTTCGTCCACCACCAGCCAGCCGCCCCGCTCGGCCAGTTGGTCGTGCCAGTCGAGCAGGCGCAGGGGCTCGATCAGGCGGCCCGTCGGGTTGTTCGGGTTGACCAGCAACAGCACGTCGAGCTGCGGCAGCGCGCGCGGCACGGCGCCTTCGCTGAGGGTCAGCACGCGATGCCCCTCGTTGCGCCAGGCCGCCTCATGTTCGGCATAGGTGGGGGCAACGATGCCCACGCTGCAAGCCGTGCGCAGGCGCGGTAAGGCCTGGATGGCGGCCTGCGAGCCGGCGACTGGCAGCAGGCTGGCGGCGCCGTAGTAATCGCGCGCCGCCGCCTCCAGACCATCCTCGACTTCCGGTAGCCGTGCCCAGGCCTCGGCGGGCACCGTGGGCAGCGTCCAGCCATAGGGGGCAACGCCGGTGGACAGATCCAGCCAATCCTCCAGGGCGATGCCGTAACGCTGCGCCGCTGCGCGCAGCCGCCCTCCATGCTCAAGCAATCCAGACCTCCCAGAGCAGCAGACAGACCAACCACAGCGCCACACCCGCGATCACCAGGTTCATCGCCCGCTCGATATCCCGCGCCTGCGGCGCCGGGCCTTCGCCCAGTTGCGGGCGCTGGTGCAGTTCGCCGTGATATTCCGCCGCGCCCCCCAGGCTCACCCCCAGGCTGCCAGCACCCGCCGCCATGACCGGGCCGGCATTGGGGCTGTCCCACAACGGCGCCTGGCGGCGCCAGCAGCGCAGGGCCAGGGCGGTTCGCCCGAGCAGGGCATAGGTCAGCGCCACCAGGCGCGCCGGCAGATAATTGAGGGCATCGTCGATCTTCGCCGCGGCCCAGCCGAAGCGCTCGAAGCGCTCGTTGCGATAGCCCCACATGGCGTCCAGGGTGTTGCTCAAGCGGTACAGCACCACCCCCGGCGCACCGGCGACGACGAACCAGAACAAGGCGGCGAACACCGCATCGGAGCCATTCTCCAGCACCGACTCGGTGCCGGCGCGAGCCACGCCGGAGGCATCCAGCTCGGCCGTGTTGCGGCTGACCATCCAGCCAACCCGCTCGCGGGCCAGCGGCAGATCGCCCAGGCGCAGCGCCTGGGCCACCGGCTGCGCGTGTTCGTACAGGCTGCGCAGGCCCAGGGCGAAATACAGGGCGACGATCTCCACCGCCCAGTTCAGCGCACTGACCTGGGTCAGCAGCCAGGTCAGCAGGGTCAGCGGCAGCACCGCCAGGCACCAGGCGCTCACGCCGTGGCTGCGCCAGCCGCCACCCGCCGGGTTGAAGCGCTGCTCCAGGCGCTCGGCCAGCAGCCCGAAGGCCACCAGCGGGTGGCCGCGCCTGGGCTCGCCCAGCGCGGCGTCCAGGGCCACACCGGCGCAGGTGATCAGCGCCAGGCTCATCGCTCACTCACCCTGCACGCCCCAGCGGTTCTCGAACAGCAACTCGGCCAGCGGTCTCGGCGTGGCCCAGCCCTCCTCCTCCAGCATCGGCTTCTGGTAGAAGGCATGCACTGGCCCCAGGCAGAGCAAGGCCACCGGCTTGCTGCCAGCGGGCATGCCCAGCAGTGCGGCCAGTGCCTCGGGGTCGAACAGCGACACCCAACCCAGCCCCAGGCCTTCGGCACGCGCCGCCAGCCACAGGTTCTGGATGGCGCAGGCCACCGAGGCCATGTCCATTTCCGGCAAGGTGCGCCGGCCGAAGACATGCGCTTCGCGGCCCTCCATCAGCGCCACGGCGAGCAGCTCGGCGCAGTCGCGAATGCCCTCGACCTTGAGTTGCATGAATTCGTCACTGCGTTCGCCCAGTGCCTCGGCGGTTTGCACCCGCTCGGCCTCCACCAGGGCATGGATCTCTTCACGCAGGTGGCGATCACTGATGCGCATAAAGCGCCAGGGTTGCATCAGCCCCACACTAGGGGCGTGATGCGCGGCTTCCAGCAGACGCGCCAACACCTCGGCGGGCACCTGCCCCCCTGCAAAATGGCGCATGTCGCGGCGTTCGGCAATGGCGCGGTAAACCGCCGCGCGTTCCTCGGGCGTGAAGGCCTTATCGGTCATGGCTGTAACAGCGCGGCGGCTGCCTCCGGGTTCGACGGTAGGTAGAAATGGATATAGCTGGCGGTCAGCCGCCCCAGGCGATACACCGCCTCGGCCACCGCCTTGCCATTCGGGCATCGGCCCAGGGCAAGGGGCGCCAGGGAACTGTCCAGCCGCGAATGATGATAGCTGTGCCCACGCAGCTTGCCTTCCGGCAGCGTCACTTCCTGCAAGGCCAGGGCGGTCAGCCGGGGCTGTAGCGCCGCGTTGCCGCTGAGCAGGCCGAGCATCTGGCCGCTGACGCCTTGCTTGTCGCGCAGCTCATCGAGCAGGTAGAGCATGCCGCCGCACTCGGCCAGCAACGGCTTGCCCGCCTGGTGATGGGCACGAATCGCCCTGGCCATGGCCTGGTTGCCTTCCAGCTCGGCCAGGTACAGCTCGGGGTAGCCACCGGGCAGGTAGAGGCTGTCCACGTCCGGCAACTGGCTGTCGAGCAATGGTGAGAAATACTGCAGCTCGGCGCCAAGGGCCTGCAGCAGATCGAGATTGGCCTGATAGAGGAAGGCGAAGGCGGCATCACGCGCCACCCCGATACGTACGCCGGCCAGCAGCGGCACTGGCGGCGCTTCCTGCGGCGGCGCGGCGAAGCTGACAGGCGCCGGCAGATCGACGTCGGCGCTGGCCGCCAGGGCATCGGCGGCGGCGTCCAGGCGCGCATCCAGGTCGGCCAGCTCCGCCGCTTGCACCAGTCCCAGATGGCGGCTGGGCAGTTCCACCGCAGCGCTGCGTGGCAAGGCGCCGAACCAGCGGATAGTGGCCGGCAAGGCATCACGCAGAATATCGCCATGGCGATTGCTGGCCACCCGGTTGCCGAGCACCCCGGCAAAGGGCAGATCGGGCTGGAAGGTGGCCAGGCCATGCGCCAGCGCACCGAAGGTCTGGGCCATGGCCGCACCGTCGATCACGCCCAGCACCGGCACGCCGAAATGCCGGGCCAGGTCGGCCGCCGAGGGTTTGCCGTCGAACAACCCCATCACCCCCTCGATCAGGATGAGGTCGGCCTCGCCGGCGGCCTGCCACAGCAGGCGACGACTCTCCGCTTCGCCGACCATGGCCAGGTCGAGCTGGTACACCGGCGCACCACTGGCACGGGCGTGGATCATCGGGTCGAGAAAGTCCGGGCCGCACTTGAATACCCGCACCCGTCGCCCCTGGCGCCTGTGCAAGCGCGCCAGGGCGGCAGTCACGGTGGTCTTGCCCTGGCCGGAGGCCGGCGCGGCGATCAACAGGGCCGGGCAGTGATGCGAACTCATCAGTATTCGATACCCTTCTGCGCCTTCACCCCAGCCTTGAACGCATGCTTGACCAGGCTCATGTCGGTGACCGTGTCGGCGGCCTCGATCATGCCCGGCAAGGCGCCGCGCCCGGTCACCACCACATGCTGCAACAGCGGCCGCGCCTCGATATCGGCCAGCACCGCGTCCAGCTCCAGGTAACCGTGCTTGAGGGCGATGTTCAGCTCGTCCAGCACCACCAGGCCGATGGCTTCATCGTTCAGCAGCTCACGGGCCATGGCCCAGGCCTGCTGCGCCTTGGCGATATCGCGCTGGCGATCCTGGGTTTCCCAGGTGAAGCCCTCGCCCATCACGTGGTAGCTGACCTCTTCGGGAAAACGCCGGAAGAAGGCCTCTTCGCCGGTGCTGGCGGCGCCCTTGATGAACTGCACCACGCCGACCTTGAGGCCATGGCCGAGGGCCCGCGCGACCATGCCGAAGGCGCTGCTGCTCTTGCCCTTGCCATTGCCGCTGTGCACCAGCAGCAGGCCGTACTCGTCCTGGGCCTGGGCGATCTTTTCGTCGATCAGGGCTTTCTTGCGCTGCATGCGCGCCTTGTGGCGGGCATCGCGTGCGGCCGACTCGCTCATGCCGTGCTCCTCTTGGTCAGACGCCCGCCTCGCCCTGCCCGAACGAGGGGCGGCGCGGCAAGGTAACAGTCAGGGAAGCTGGCAAGGGCGAATCCTCCATCACTGATCCGGGCATTTCATGGCGGGCAGGCGGAGGCAGGAACGCAAGCGCCCCCGCACGGGCGGGGGCACAGGCCGGTCAACGCCCTCCGCGCTGCCGTGAAACTGCTACAGGCCGGTCTCCGGGCTCGTGAGCGAAGCCAATGGCTCGACGCCGCGCCTTCCCGTGCCTAGGGTCTGTTGCGGCGTTCGACTCACCTACCGTTGCGGGGGCAGCGCCGGCTTGAGCACCGGCTTCCCTGTTTCACCCCGGCACCGTCACGGATGACGGCGCGGGGCACCTGAAGCAAGGCGCGCAGGTTAGAGCCAGGGCGTCCCGTGCGTCAACGCTCGGTTCAGCGCGCCGCATCCGGGCGCGCACGCGGCCCCGGCAGGATGCCGTTGTGCATGTTGCTGGAAAGCAGGCGGAAGCTGGTGATACCGGCGATTTCATGGCCGCGATCACTCAAGGTATTCACCACCTGATCGATCAGCGCCACCACCAGCATGCCAACCAGGCCACCGCCGTTGTTCTGCTGCTGTTCGGCACTGCTGGCGCGCGCGGTGCCTTCCCAGAGCAGCTTGCCGTTACGCAGATCCACCAGCTTGGCGGTGGCGGTCACCGCCACTTCGCTGGCGATGATCTTGTAGCTGCTGCCGTATTCGGTGACATCCAGATACAGCACGCTGTCGGCACCGAAGATCTCGCGCAGCTTCTGCGGCGAGGCCTGGCGAACCTCCTCGGCATTCATCAGGCCGTTCTGCTTGAAGGTCTCGTCCACGACAGCCACCGGCATCACGTAATAACCGGCCTCGCTGAGCGGCAGGGTGACCTGCGAATAGAAGCTGTAGGACGCCTTGACGTCCGGCGACTGGTTCACCGGCGGCAACACCAGGATCGACGCCGGCTTGCTTTCCAGGAAAGCGCTGTAGTCGTAGGACTTGGGTGCAGCACAGCCGCCGAGGATGGCCAGGCAGGCCAGCAGCGCGGCGGCTTTCAGTGCAGCGAAGGAAAAGATCGTCTTCATTGGTCGAATTTCCGCATCAGAAAGTCCATATAAGTGGCGGACTCGGGGTACAGGGCCTTTTCGGTCTCGAACTCCTGGCGCACCTGGTCGAGCTTGCCGACATCGGCATAGAGCATGCCCAGATGGGCATGGAAGCCCGGCGGCAGTGCGCGATCGCTAGCGCGTGCCTTCTGCACGCTGGCTTCCAGCGCGGCGATCTGCTCCTCGGTGCTGCTCTGGTTGTCGAAGCGTTGGTAGACCTGCTGCTGGTAACCATCCCAGTAGTACAGGGGCTGCGGGCCACTGGTACAGCCACCCAGCACGCCGAGTACTAACATCCCGGAGAAAACGGCCAATCTGCGTGCAATTGTCATGCTTGCGAAGTTCCTTTTACTTGGTTGGATTCCATGCGCCACTGTCGACGCCATTGACCAGGTTGTTCACCGCCTCGCGGATGGCCAGGTCGAGCACCTTGCCATTGAGGGTGGAGTCGTAGCTGGCGGTGCCACCGAAACCGACGATCTCGCGGTTGGACAGGCTGTATTCACCAGCGCCCTGGGAGGAGAACACCACTTCGGAGGTTTTCACGTCGACGATGTTGAGGTTGACCTTGGCGTAGGCGATCTGCTGCTTGCCACGGCCGAGAATGCCGAACAACTGGTGATCGCCGACTTCCTTGCGACCGAACTCGGTGACATCACCGGTGACCACGTAGTTGGCACCACGCACCTGCTGCGCCTGCTTGGAAAAACCGGACTCCTGCTGCAGCTCGGCCAGGTTGTCGCGGTCGAGCACATTGAAGCGATTGGACTGTTGCAGGTGCGTGATCAGGATGGTCTTGGCCTGCCCGCCGAGGCGGTCGACGCTGTCGGTGAAGATGCCGCGCATGTAGCTGGAACGATTGTCGAACTTGCCGACGGAAATCGGGCTGCGCGGCCCAGCGTAGGACACCTGGGCGGTATTGACCTTGGCGACCTCCAGGGTACGCGACTGCTCCGTGGCGCAACCGCCGAGCAACATCAGCAGCGCCGCAAGGCTGCCGATAAGGGGCTTGTTCATACGAACCTCATGCAAAGAAAAACGGCCTTTCGGCGAATGCCGACTGACCAGAGCTGGCGAAGGGAAAAGCGTTGGGAGTGGGTTGGAACGAAGGCATGCGATATCGAGTCTTCCATGGCCGGGGGCTTACGACGAAACCCTGGGGAGTGCATCCTGCAAGCATGGCGATTCTAAACAGGCGACAGGCACTTTGCCAGCATCGCATATGACGCAGTTCACGAAATCGATCAGGCACCCTCAACGGCCCGCCCGGACAGGCCCGATGCCTGTGATGGCACGATGCGGCAACAACCCCTAAACTCTTTTACGACACGCATCTGGTTGCAGATCGCCGAAGGGCGAACAGA
This sequence comes from Pseudomonas sp. NCHU5216, assembly GCF_052156495.1. Taxonomy (NCBI): domain Bacteria; kingdom Pseudomonadati; phylum Pseudomonadota; class Gammaproteobacteria; order Pseudomonadales; family Pseudomonadaceae; genus Pseudomonas; species Pseudomonas sp. NCHU5216. Next base: position 35,722 of record NZ_JBQLIX010000044.1, read on the forward strand.
GCACGATTTATCTCAGGAGCGTGAAGCCCATGCAGTCCCCGGACACCCCCGAATCGCGGCCACGCCCTTTCGCCCAGGCCTGCCTGCCGCTGTTACGTCTGGCCTGCGCCCAGACCGGCGCGGACGGCGCTCTGCTCATCGAAGGGCCGCCCACTCAGGAGCGGATCAGCGCCTGCGTCGGTCAGACCATCGACGGCAATATCCGCCTGGGCCTCAATGCCTGGCCAGCCACCAGACACAGCCTCGCCTTCAGCGAGCTGCCAGCAGCCTCCGACTGGCATTCACTGCAAACTGCACACGGACTGCAAAGCCTTACCCTGTTGCCGCTGCTGGGTGACCAGGCCCTGCTGTGTCTGCTCCATCGCCAACCACCCGCCAATCTGGACGACGCCAGCCTGGCGGATCTCCAGGCCAGCCTGGAAAATCTGCTGGCACAGAGCCTGGAGCTGCACAGCCTGCGCCTGAGTGAACAGCGCATGAGCCTGGCCATCGATGGCAGCGACACCGGCATCTGGGACCGCGACCTGCGCAGCGGCAGGATTCACTACTCGACGCGCTGGAAGGCCCTGCTCGGCTACGCGGACGACGAGATCGGCGACGACATCCAGGACAGCTATGCCCGCGTCCACCCCGACGACCTACCGGGCGTGCAGCGCGCCATCGCCGATCATCTGCAGCAACGCAGCGCCAAGTACCAAGTGGAACACCGCATCCGCCACCGCGACGGCCACTATGGCTGGGTGCGTAGCTGCGGCAAGGTGGTCGAACGCGACACCGACGGCACGCCTCTGCGCATGGTCGGCACCACCACCGATATCAGCGCCCTGCGTGGCCTGGCAGAACGCTTGCAACAAAGCGCCGAGATGATGAGCGCGTTGAGCAACGAGATACCCGGCATGGTCTTCCAGTACCATGCGCAGACCACAGGCAGCGGTCACTTCACCTACGTCAGCGCCGGCGCGCAGGAGATCTATGGGCTATCGCCTGCCGAACTATGCGCAGCGCCGGACAAGGTGCAGGCACTGATCCACCCGGACGACCTGAGCCTCTACCTGAAGTCATTGAGCAAGGCGTCCCAGGCGCTCAGCCCCTGGCACCTGGAATACCGCATTCGTCACAGCAGCGGTGAAATCGCCTGGCGCATGGGCGCTGCCCGGCCCACGCCACAGGCCGATGGCAGCGTACTCTGGCACGGTTTCGTCACCGATATCACCGCACGCAAGAACATCGAAGCCGAACTGAATCTGCTGGCCACCACCGACTCGCTGACCCAACTGGCCAACCGCCGCCACTTCATTCGCCAACTGGACGCCGAACTGGCGCGCCTGCGCCGCTCGCTTGCGCGGCGAGCCGCGCTGCTGATGTTCGACCTCGATCACTTCAAGCGAATCAACGACACCTGGGGCCACGCGGTCGGCGATCAGGCCCTGCGCCATTTCACCGAGATACTGCGTAAGCACCTGCGCCAAGGCGATATCGCCGGCCGTATCGGCGGCGAGGAGTTCACCGTGCTGCTCAACGACGCCAACCTCGAAGATGCCCTGCAGTTCGCTCGACGTATCCAGCAGGAGCTGTCGACTGCACCTCTGCTCCAAGGTGAGCAGCCCATTGCGCTGACCACCAGCATCGGCGTGGCGGCACTAAGCAGCGAGGATCACACGGCAGAAGCCGCGCTGACCCGCAGCGATGTGGCGCTGTACCGCGCCAAGCACGCCGGGCGCAACCGCATCGAGCATCAGTGACGTGCCGTAATCGGCCTCAGGGATTGTGCGCCAGATCAGGGGTGATCACGCGCTTGGCGCTCAGGTAGGTCTTGTTCCAATAGCGATTGTCCAGGCTGTCCAGGCGCACGGTGCCGCCCGTGGACGGCGCATGCACGAAGCGCCCCTCGCCGACGTAGATACCGGCATGGCTGACGACACCGCCGCCACTGGTGGCGAAGAACAACAGATCACCGCTGCGTAATGCGTTGCGCCCGATGCTGGGGGTGCGCATGGCGCTGAGTTCGCGGGTCGAGCGTGGCAGGCTGATGCCGGCGGCGTCGCGGTACACATAGCCGATCAGGCCACTGCAATCGAAACCGCCTTCCGGGGTATTGCCGCCATAGCGATAGGGCGTGCCGACCAGACCCAGGGCGCGGAACAGCACGTCATCGGCGCCGCCCTGGACATTGCCGATGGCAGGGGTTGGCGTGTAGACGGGTTGCGGCACCGGCGCCTGGCTGCTGCAGGCACCCAGCAAGGCGAGGACAGCGAACAGGGCGATGCGGGTGATGGCGGGCATTGGCGAGACGATCCTGAGCCGGAATGCGCCCTACTCTGCCGGCTCGCGACGAACGGCGCAACCCTGCGGCTGCGCCGAATGCGTCAAGGATGCTGCTTGGGCATCCCTTCCTGGGGCGCCAGGGCGAGTACGCGCTTGGCCTGCAGGTAGCTGCGCTTCCAGTAGCTGTCGTCGAGGCTGTCGATGCGCACGCCGCCACTGCGGCGGCTGCTGGAATGGATGAACTGATCGTCACCGATATAGATACCGGCATGGCTGACACGACCACGACCGCGATCGTTGAACAGGATCAGATCACCCGGCTCCAGCTCGGAGCGCGCCACCTTGGGCGCATCCAGCTTGATCAGCTCACGGGTCGAGCGCGGCAGTTGCATGCCCAGTTCCTCGCGGAACAGGTAGCCGACGAAACCACTGCAATCGAAACCGGACTGCACCGAGGTGCCGCCATAGCGGTAACGCGTACCGATCAGCGAACGCCCGAGTTCGAGCAGGCTGTCGGCCAGTTGCGGCATTTCGTAGGGTTTTTCATTGAGGCTGGCAGCGGCTTCTTCGTCGCTGATCTCCTCGTCCAGATGCGCGACCGGACGAGACGGAAGAGGTGCCTGAGTGGCTAGCGCATCGCTGTCCTGCGACTGCGGCTGATGACCGGCGCAGGCAGCGAGAAAGACCGTGAGTGCAAGGGGCACGAGGGGTGCGAAGCGTTTTAGCATGGGCACGACCGTGTCGAGGGAAACTGGGTTAGTGCGCGACTATGCCTTCTATCGCGGCTATTTGCAAATTCTATCGCCGCAAATGTGACCCAGTAGTTTCGGCAACACATCTAAGGCCCGCCCAACCAGCCGAATATCCACCCTGCCGCTGAGATAGGTGACGGTCGGATTGATCTCCACCGTCAGCCCGCCGCGCTCGCGCGTACGCAGCACCGGCTCGACTATATAAGGAAAGCTGGAGCTGGTGCCGACGCTGAGTACCACGTCGAAGCCCTGGCGCAGCTCGGCGTACAGGGTGCCAATGGCCGACTCCGGCAGCATCTCCTCGAACAGCACCACCGGCGGACGCAACACACCCCCGCACTGACCACAACGCGGCGGCAGGGGTCGCTGCAGATGCGCCAGCAGTTCAGCATCCTCGGCGCCGCAGGACAGGCAATACAACGGCGCAATCTCGCCATGAATCTCGATCAGACGCTCTGCCGGGCTGCCGGCCTGGCGATGGTAGCCATCGATGTTCTGCGTCAGCACCCAGCACTCCGGTATCCGTCGCTGCAGCTCGGCAATGGCGAAATGCCCGGCATTGGGCGCAGCCCCCAGGCAGGCACGACCCAGCTCGGCCAGATATTTCCAGCACAGCGCCGGGTCGCGCTGCAGCATCGGGCCGGACAGCGCGGCCTCGATGGGCATGCCCTCATCGGTTTGGCCGTTGTACAACCCACCCAGACCGCGATAGGTGGGCAAGCCGGAATCGGCCGAGAGCCCGGCGCCGGTGACGAACAGCACGCGCCGGGCCGCCATGAGGGCCTCGGCCACGCGCAACAATGCAGATTCCATCAGCTCAGGATCTCGCTCAGGGGAATGAAACGCAGGCGATCACCTTCGCCCAGGGTGCGCCCTTCCAGCACCTCGGCCAGGCCTTCGGCCCAGGCCGCACTGAGCAGCACACCGGAGCTCTGGTTGGCATAGGGCACCACACGGCCCGCCTCGATACGCGCACGCAGGTACTCACGGCGCTTGCCTGCCTTGTTCCAGACGAAACCGGCCGGCATCTCGAACGCCAGCGGCTCGACCCGCTGCACACCCATGCGCCGCAGCAGATAGGGCCGCGCCAGCAGACCGAAGGTCACCAGGGTGGAGGCCGGGTTGCCCGGCAGGCCGATCACCGGCACGCCCTGGTAGTGGCCGAAGGTTAGCGGCTTGCCCGGCTTGATCGCCAGCTTCCACAGCGTCAGCTCACCCGCCTCGCGCAGGGCGACACCGAGATAGTCGGCCTCACCGACCGAGACGCCGCCAGTGGACAGAATCAGATCGACCCGGGCCAGGTCTGCCAGCGCCTGGCGCGTCAGCGCCAGGTCGTCCGGCAGGATACCGCCATCGACCACCTCGCAGCCCAGGCGCTGCAGCCAGGCGATCAGCAGGCGGCGGTTACTGTTGTAGATCTGCCCCGCCCCAAGTGGCTGGCCCGGCTCGACCAGCTCGTCGCCGGTGGACAGCACCGCCACTTTCAGGCGCCGCCGTACTTCAAGCGTGGCGACCCCGAGGGAGGCGGCCAGGCCCAACTCCACCGACCCCAGGCGCGTGCCAGCCGGCAGTACGCAGTCACCGACACGGGTTTCCTGCCCTTGCGGGCGCACGTTCTGGCCCGGGCGCAGGGCCTGCTGGAAACGCACACGCCCGGCCTCGTCCAGCTCGACGTTCTCCTGCATCTCCACGGTATCGGCGCCAGCCGGCAAGGGCGCGCCGGTGAAGATCCGCGCACAGGTGCCAGGCGTCAGCGCATCAGGCGCAGAGCCTGCCTGGATACGCTGACTGATCGGCAACGCCTCGCCCTGCCAGTCGGCCAGGCGCAGGGCATAACCGTCCATGGCACTGTTGGCCCAGGGCGGCAGATCGAGGCCGGCGATCAGCGCCGTGGCGAGCACACGGCCATCGGCCTGCTCCAGCGGCAGCGACTCGCTTTCAGCCACCGTCGTTTCCGTAGCCAGTTCCAGCAGGCGCGCCTGGGCGGCCTCCAGCGCCATCAGCCCCGGTTGATCACAACCCTTCATCCACGGCTCTCGCAGGCAGCCGCCGCTTTCAGGTGCGGCACGAAGTTGCAGGGGCGATGACGGGCATCCAGTTGCTCGGCGAGAATGCCGTCCCAGGCAGTGCGGCAGGCATTGGTCGAACCCGGCAGGCAGCACACCAGAGTGCCATTGGCCATGCCCGCCAGTGCGCGCGATTGCACGGTCGAGGTGCCGATATCGGCCAGGGAAATCTGCCGGAACAGTTCGCCGAAGCCATCGACCTGCTTGTCCAGCAGGCAGGCCACGGCCTCCGGTGTGCTGTCACGCCCGGTGAAGCCAGTGCCGCCGGTGATCAGCACCACCTGCACCTGATCCTCAGCGATCCAGGTCGCCACCTTGGCGCGTATCTTGTAAAGATCGTCCTTGAGCAGGGCACGGTCGGCCAGGTTGTGCCCGGCCTCGCTCAGGCGCTCGACCAGCAATTGTCCTGATGTATCGGTTTCCAGAGTGCGGGTATCGCTGACGGTAAGGACGGCGATGTTCAACGGCACGAATAGCGCATCCGCTTTGTGCTTCATGGCAGGCTTCCAATTGGTAGACAATGGCCGGTGTTATATCACAGCCCACCACGACGAGACTGCCCATGACCCTGCCACACCCTGCTCCTCCGAAGTGCTCGGTATTGTTGCTGGCCGGCGGACGCGGACAGCGCATGGGCGGGCGCGACAAGGGCCTGCTGCATTGGCAGGGTCGCCCCCTGATCGCCTGGATGCACGAAAAGGTGCGCCCGCTCAGCGATGACCTGATCATCTCCTGCAACCGCAACCTGGACGCCTACGCCGCCTTCGCGGACCGCCTGGTCACGGATGACGACAACGATTACCAGGGCCCGCTGGCCGGCATCCGCGCGGGGCTGGCCAGCGCACGCCATTCCCAGCTTCTGGTGCTGCCCTGCGATGCGCCGCTGGTGGATCGCGCCCTGCTCGACGGCTTGCTGGCGCGCGCCGGCGAGCACCCGGTGGTGGTGCGCCAGGGGCAGTACTGGGAGCCCTTGCTGTGCCTGCTGCCGACCTGCCTCAAGGGCGACCTCGAACAGGCCTGGCGCGAGGGCCAGCGCAGCCCGCAGCGCTGGTTCATGCAGCACGCGGCAGTGGCGCTCGACTGCCCCGTGGGCGACCCCAGACTGGCCAATGTCAACACGCCCGAGATGCTCGAAAGTCTTTGAAAAGCTCAGCTATGCTGGGAACTTGGATGGTTTTGCCACGTCTGAAGCCGGGTAAGCACCCGTATGATCCAAGGAGACAAAACATGACTCAACGGACCCTCCCCGCCCTGTTCCTCGCTCTCGGACTTGCCACACTCGCTGGCTGCTCCACGCCCTCGGTGATCACCCTCAACGACGGTCGCGAAATCCAGACCGTGGACACGCCCGATTACGACGACGAAACCGGCTTCTACGAATTCGAGCAACTCGACGGCAAACGCGCGACGATCAACAAGGATCAGGTGCGCACCGTCAAGGAACTCTGATCCAGGTACAGGGCCTGCCACGCAGGCCCGACACCCAGAGGCATCGTCAGGTAGCAGGCGCGTAGAAAATTTTCAGGCTAACCCCTTGTGCGGTAAAAGTTTTTCGGTAGAATACCGACCACATTCGGAGTGTAGCGCAGCTTGGTAGCGCGTCTCGTTCGGGACGAGAAGGTCGCAGGTTCGAATCCTGTCTCTCCGACCAAATCGAAAAACCCGCCTTAATCGGCGGGTTTTTTATTGCCTGCGGTTTATGGGGCGCGGCTGGTTTGATACCGGAGTGGCAATACTGGGTTGGTGTTTCAGGTGTTTGTTCCGGATTGCCGCGTTTTTGTTGATGTTTTCGGTTTCGCCCTCCCGGGCGAGTCACTTTGCGGGCAAAGTAACCAAAACCTTCCGCCCGATC
>NZ_JBQLIX010000045.1:0-42421 GCF_052156495.1 Pseudomonas sp. NCHU5216
AAAGTGACTCGCCCGGGAGGGCGAAACCAGAAACATCAGCAAAAACGCGGCAATCCGGAACAGACACCCAAGCAACCCACCAACACACAAACTTGCCAGTCCGGCAACAAATTCATCCTCCTTTTCTGGCAATTGAATTGCACGCAATTCAATTGCTCGCTACCTTACTCCAATCTCCCACCTGTTTAAGGACGACTCCCCCCATGAGCCATGCACTTCTCGATATCCCCGTCACCACCATCAAGGGCGAGCAGAAGACCCTCGCCGACTTCGGCGGTAAGGCGCTGCTGGTGGTCAATACCGCTAGCAAGTGCGGCTTCACCCCCCAGTACAAGGGGCTGGAAAGCCTTTGGCAGCAGTACAAGGACAAGGGCCTGGTGGTGCTCGGCTTTCCTTGCAATCAGTTCGGCAAGCAGGAGCCGGGCGACGAGGGGGCGATCAGCGAGTTCTGCGAGCTGAACTTCGGCGTCAGCTTCCCGCTGTTCAAGAAGATCGACGTCAATGGCAGCGATGCCCACCCGCTGTTCGTGCAGCTCAAGAAGCGCGCGCCGGGTTTGCTCGGTAGCCAGGGCATCAAGTGGAACTTCACCAAGTTCCTGATTGGCCGTGATGGCCAGGTGGTCAAGCGTTTCGCTCCGACCACCAAGCCCGAGGAGTTGGGCACCGAGATCGAAGCCCTGCTGCAATGATCGGCGCGAGCGAGACCGGGCTGAGCCTGGACGACCAGTTGTGCTTCAAGCTGTATGCCGCCTCGCGGGCGGTGATCCGGGGTTACAAGCCGATGCTCGATGCCCTGGGCCTGACCTATCCGCAGTACCTGGTCATGCTGGTGCTCTGGGAGTGGCAGGCGAGGCCGCCGGTACAGCCGACGCTCAAGGCGCTGGGCCAGCGTTTGCAACTGGATTCGGGCACCTTGACACCTCTGCTCAAGCGCCTGGAGCAGAGCGGCCTGGTGCTGCGCCAGCGCGCCGCACAAGACGAGCGTGAAGTGCATCTGGCGCTGAGCGAGCGCGGCCTGGCGCTGCAGGCCCAGGTGCTGCCGCTCAAGACGCAGATGCTGTGTCAGTTCGCGGAGGGCGAACTGGCCGAGCTGGAGGGCCTGCGCCAGCGCCTGGATCGGCTGCTGGCGCGCCTCGATCCACCGGCTCAGGCCGGCAGCCAGGCCTCCAGCAGCGCCGCCAGTTCCTCGCGGCGGAAGGGTTTGGCCAGGTAATCGTTCATGCCGGCGGCGCGGCAACGCTCGCGTTCGTCGGACAGGGCGTTGGCGGTCAGGGCGATGATCGGCAGCTCCGGCCAGCGGCCATTGAGGCGGATGCGCCGGGTGGTTTCGTAGCCATCCATCACCGGCATGTTGCAGTCCATCAGCACCAGATCGATGGGCTCCTGTTCCAATTGCTCCAGGGCTTCGCCGCCATGGGCGGCAACCAGCACTTCGCAGCCGAGCTTGGCCAGCATGCCTTTGGCCACCATCTGGTTGACCGGGTTGTCTTCCACCAGCAGCACGCGCGCGCTGCGCTGTGCTGTGCCGGCCTCACGCAGTGCGGCCTGAGCCTCCTGGGGTTCGTGCTGGAGCTGATGCCGCAAGGCCTGGCGCAGGCCAGCACGGGCCAGCGGGCGGGCAATCTGTTGCAAGGGGGCCAGGCTGGCGGCCTGTTGCTGGGGCAGAAAGTTGCCGTAAGCCGTGACCAGAAGAATCGGCGTGGTAATGGCCGGGCGTATGCCCAGCAGGCATTCCGGGCAGTCGCTGATCAGCAGATCGGCCTGGACGCCGAGCAGGCTGGCGTCGGTGTCCAGGCGCCGATAGTCGAGGCCCCAGACCGGCAGCCAGCGTTCGAGCAACTGGTGCAGGCCGCTGCTGCTGGGGGTCATCGCCACGATGCGCCCCTGCAGTTGGGCAGGCGGCAAGGCCTTGCTCTGGGTCGGCAGGGGCAGCAGGGCGCAGAATTCGCTGCCGAAACCTTCTTTCGAGTGCAGGCTCAGGCTTCCTTGCATGGCTTCGCACAGACGCCGGGTCAGGGCCAGGCCCAGGCCGGTGCCGCCGAATTCGCGGGTGATGCCGACCGTGGCCTGGGCAAAAGGCTGGAAGATACGCGCCTGTGCTTCTTCCGAGATACCAATGCCGGTGTCGCGCACGCAGATAGTGATGCCAGCCTCGGTGCGTTCCACGCGTACATCGACGCGGCCGAAACGGGTGAATTTCAGCGCATTGGATAGCAGGTTGCTGACGATCTGCCGAACGCGGGTCGGGTCACCGAGCACCTGGGCGGGCAGGTGTGGGTCGATCAGGCAGGTCAACTCCACGGCGGCCGCGGCATTCTGCGACAGCAGGCTGGCGGTTTCTTCCACCAGCAGGCCCAGATCGAAGGGAATCTGCTCCAGCTCCAACTGGCCGGCCTCGAACTTGGACAGGTCGAGAATATCGTTGAGCAACTCCACCAACACCTTGCCGGAATCGTGGGCGATGCTCAGTTGCTGGTGCTGTTCGCTGCTCAATGGCCCATCCAGGGCGAGGGCGAGCATGCCCAGCAGACCATTGAGCGGTGTGCGGATCTCGTGGCTCATGTTGGCCAGGAAGGCCGAACGCGCCTGGGCCATGTTCAGGGCGGTGGTGCGCGCTTGCTCCAGCTCCTGGTTGGACTGGCTGAGACGGGTGTTGGCAGCCTTGAGCTCGGCGGTGCGGGCCGAGACGATATTTTCCAGCTCGCTCAGGTATTGGTTCAGTTGGTCTTCGGCAGCGCGTCTCTGCTCGATTTCCTGGGTCAGGCTGGACAGGTGGCGGTTGGTCACCTCCACCAGCGTGCCGATCTCGTCGTGTTCGTGGCCGCTGGGGCAGGGCACGGGGCGGGCCTGGGCATCCTGCGGATTGCGCAGGCTGAGCGCGCGGATGACGTTGACCAGAGGCTTGGTCAGCATGAAGTAGAACAGCACCAGCAGAATCAGCGACAGCAGCAGGCTGCGAGCGAAGCCGGTGAGCAGGGTGAGCAGGGAGCGGTCGAGGAAATGGCTGCCGAAGGCGTAGGTGTCCACCTCCAGGCGCAGCACGCCGAGCGGCTCGTGCGGCGAGTGGGCGACGTACAGCGAATCCTCGAATTCACGCTGGGCGCCGAACAGGCTGTCGCTGAGTACCCGGTAACGGCTTTCCCGCCGTGGCCGGCTGGCGCTGGCCAATACCAGGCCGCTGTTGTCGATCAGGGAGGCGTGAATCACCGCTGGCGAGCGCAGCAGTCCCAGCACCAATTCCTGAGCCAGCTCGGCATCGATGTTGTAGGCGATGCGAGCCGCCGGGTTATGGCTGATTTCCAGCAGCGCGTGAATCTCGCGGTTGATGGAGGCCTCTTCGCTGGCATAATCGATCGCCACCTGAATGATGCTGAGCAGGGTGCCGAGGATGAACGCGACCAATACGGTCAGGCCGGCTTGCTTGAACGAGAGGCGATGGGTGAGCGAAATGTCCATGAAGGCCCGCATGTTCCATGATCCTTGGCGGCAAGCATAGCTGATTGCGGAGCTGGATCGGCAGCGCGTTCTGTGAGCGCTGATTAATGAGGAGTAGATGGTGGATTCTCGATTGCAGAGCTTTCTGACACGGGCCGAGCAGGTGTTGGAGCGGCTCGAACCCCTGTTGCCTGCCTTGCGCCCGCAAGTTGACTGGCAGCATTGCGTTGCAGCGCGCTGGCAGCGCGATGGGCGTAGCGGTTATTTGCAACCTTTGCAGGTCAGCCTCGACCTGTCGTTGAGCGATCTGCTCGGCGTCGATGCGCAGCGCGAGCAACTGGCGCGCAACACCCGGCAGTTCGTCGATGGCCTGCCGGCCAACCATGCCTTGCTGTGGGGCGCCCGTGGTACGGGCAAGTCGTCGCTGGTCAGGGCGCTACTGGCCGAGTACGCGTCCGCTGGCCTGCGCCTGATCGAGATCGAGCGCGACCATCTGGCCGACTTGCCGCGCGTGGTTGAACTACTGGCGGATCTGCCGCAGCGTTTCGTGCTGTTCTGCGACGACCTGTCCTTCGAGGCGGGCGAGGGCGACTACCGGGTGCTCAAGAGCGTGCTCGACGGCTCGCTGGAGCAGGCGCCGGACAACGTGCTGCTATACGCCACCTCCAATCGCCGGCACCTGGTGCCCGAGCGCCAGAGCGACAACGACAACTGGAAGATGGTCGATGGCGAGCTGCATCCCAGCGAAGCGGTGGAGGACAAGATCGCTTTGTCGGATCGCTTCGGCCTGTGGCTGTCGTTCTATCCCTTCAGCCAGGAGCATTACCTGATCGTGGTACGGCACTGGGTGGCGGTGCAGGCGCGTGCCGTGGATTTGCACTGGGAATGGGACGAGGCGCTGGAAAAAGCCGCCATTCGCTGGGCACTGGGGCGCGGTAATCGTAATGGCCGCTGCGCCTATCAATTCGCCCGCCACTGGGTCGGGCTGCAACTGCTGGAGCAACGAGCATGATCGATCTTTCCCAAGCCGGTGCGGGGAGGCACGGCTATGACCTGCTCTGTGCACAACTGCAGGCGTTACTTAGCGGCGAGCGTGATTTCATCGCCAATGCCGCACAGTTCTCCGCGTTTCTCTTCCACGAGCTGGCAGACCTGAACTGGGCTGGTTTCTACCTGGTCAAGGACGGGGAACTGGTGCTGGGGCCGTTCCAGGGCAAGGTGGCCTGTGTGCGCATCCCCTTTGGCCGCGGCGTGTGTGGCGCGGCAGCGGCCACTCTGCAGACGCAGCGGGTGGAGGACGTGCATGCCTTCGCCGGGCACATCGCTTGCGACAGCGCCTCGAACAGTGAACTGGTGGTGCCGCTGCTCAAGGACGGGCGCCTGATCGGTGTGCTCGATCTGGACAGCCCGCTCACCGGGCGTTTCAGCGCTGACGATCAAGCCGGTATCGAGGCCCTGGCGGCGATCTTCCTGGCCGCCAGCGACTGCTGAGAGCGAGCGCGCAGGGCTCCTGCGCGCGACGGTTATCAGCGGCGAATACCAAGCTTCTCCAGGGTGCGCAGCTCGCGCGGCAGCAGTTGCTGCACGCTGGCGCGCGCCTTGATGCGGGCATAGTGCGCGGCCAGATTGGGCCAGCGCGCGGTGTCCAGGGTTTCGCCGCCATGCTCCATGTTGATCAACTGGCAGGCGAGGGCCAGATCGGCCATCGTCGGCGTCTCGCCGAGGAAGAAGGGGCCTTCGCCCAAGGTGGCTTCGAGGTAGTCGAAGTGGCTCGGTAGTGCGTTCTTTAGGGCGTGCTGCACCTGCTCTTCATCGCAGCTCTGGCCCATGCTGGCCTTGAGTACGCGATTGCGGAACACGCTGAAGGTGCACAGCGGCGCCAGTTCATAGTCAGCGTATTTTTCCAGCCAGCGCACCTGGGCACGTTGTTCGGCACCTTCGCCGTACAGAGCCTGGCGCTCGGGGTAACGTTCCTCGAGGTACTGACAGATCACGCTGGAGTCGGCGAGATTGAGTTCGCCATCGCGGAAGGCCGGAATCCGCCCCAGGGGGTTGAGCTCCCGATACCAGGCAGGTTGATCACCGAACGGCATGATCACTTCCAGATCGTACTCCAGACCCTTTTCCAGCAGGCACAGGCAGAGTTTGCGTACGAAGGGGGACAGGGGGGCGCCGTAAACGGTCATGCTCATGGTGCTAGGGCCTCGTCAGGGATGATGGTTTGGGCTGCAAAGGGCGGCGGCGCAGACGGCGCGCGGTGCTCAGTCGTAGATGTTCTTCTTCTTCCAGTCTTGTTCATCTTCCAGACCCTTGAGGCCCTCGGTCAGTTCGCTGGGTTCGCCCTCGGCCGGCGGCGGATTGTCCAGCACCATGGCGTTGGCGCGGGCCAGTTGTTCCTCGAAACGCTTGAGCTGGGCCTGGTACAGCGCCGGTTCCGGCTGTTTGCGCAGATACTGCACGGCGCGCTCGAAGGCCAGACGGGCCTGGCCGGGGCGGCCCTGTTGCAGTGCGCTCTGACCCAGGTTGTTGAAGCATTCGACATAGACCTGCACCAGCATCTGGCGGATCTGCCGCATCCATTGCTTGCCGTCGTTCACTGGGATCAGGTTGATCTGCACGGCCCCGGTGATCAGCGCCTGGAGGTTTTCCAGCACGTAGCGCACTTCCTTGGCCTTGGCTTCATTGAGAATGGGCTGGGGCGGGTTCTTCACGGCAATCGATTCGCCCTGAACCGCCAGCGCGCGCAAGGCGTCGATCTCGCCGGCGAGGTTGGCATTGTGCTTGTCCACGGACTGCAGGCGCTCGCTGAGCTGGAGTTGCAGTTGGCACAGCAGCAGCTTCAGGCGCGGGGTCATCAACTGGCCGGGGATGCGTTCGGAAACGTCCTGGCAGCGGCGGATGCGATCGATCAGGTCGGCGCGCTGACGGGCTTTGTCCAGCTTGCTTTTCTCGACGGCATGGTTGATGTACGCAATGATCATCAACAAGGCAATACCGATGACGATAAGCAGGGTTATCACGATCGGGGACAAGGTATGAACCTCTTGGCTACTGGCGTTTCGCCCGAGTGTAGTGGCTTGTCTGCACGGCTCCTAGCGCTATGTCGAATTCTTGGGTGAAGTCTTTGATTTTAAAAATTTTTTAGAGAATGGTTGACGGCCCTGCAAAGGCTCCATAGAATGCGCGCCACTTCCAGCGCAATGCCAGAAACAGAGCGAAGGAAGCCGGAAAGTTGCTTGATGTTCCGGGGTGTGTCCCCTTCGTCTAGTGGCCTAGGACACCGCCCTTTCACGGCGGTAACAGGGGTTCGAGTCCCCTAGGGGACGCCACTTTCAAGCTGTAATGCGGGAATAGCTCAGTTGGTAGAGCACGACCTTGCCAAGGTCGGGGTCGCGAGTTCGAGTCTCGTTTCCCGCTCCAGATTATAGAAATGCTGCTTCGGCAGGGTTTCAAACGAAGTTCCAAGGTCCCCTTCGTCTAGTGGCCTAGGACACCGCCCTTTCACGGCGGTAACAGGGGTTCGAGTCCCCTAGGGGACGCCAATTTAAAGTTGTACCGCGGGAATAGCTCAGTTGGTAGAGCACGACCTTGCCAAGGTCGGGGTCGCGAGTTCGAGTCTCGTTTCCCGCTCCAAATAAACGAAAACGCCGCTCAATCGAGCGGCGTTTTCGTTTCTGTCAAAAGGTCTCAAGTTCCTGAAGGTTTTTAAAAAACCTTTTTGTCTTCGTGAGTTCTGCCGTAAGTCACTCCTCTGACTAATGCTTCGTTGAGTCAATAACTCCGCCGAAATAAATAGCCGCCTGCCTTGATTCAAGAACAGTGCCAATTGGCTTGGCCATGCTGGCTGTAGGCTGCGTAAATGTCTTTTGATCGCTTTTTCTCTGTCCTTTTTAGAGAGGATGTCAATATTTTTGTGGCTCAGTCTCGACGACTTACCCGTGCGGTAACGGCTAATGCACAGTTTAGCTCTCGTATGAGCTTGTCGTTGGTCGTCCGCTTGCGGCTGGCGCTTGGGCTTGCTGGTTGGCTGGATAGCAGGCGTTCGTGCTGGTTGCAGTGAAGGCGTGGTTCACGGAAGCGTAACAATGTCCAGTGTGCTGTGCTTCGCATTTGTAAGATTTTTTATAAAGCTGTCTTGATGATGTTACATTGACATTGTTATAACTGCTCGCCATGGAATTGAGGTGCAGATCCTACATGAGGATGCTGCGAAAACGAGGTGCGTACGACGCGCCGAAAGTGCAGGGAAAGCGCTATGGACGGGGTTGCTCAAAGAGAAATGGCTGGGCGGGGTGTGAGCTTGCTTGCACGGTTTTTCTCGACAGTCAATTGGTTGTCACGAAAACCTCCTGCCCCAATGAAGTCATGCTGCAATGCTCAATGCTTGCCTGTAATGGCTTGGTTCAAGACCTTTCTCATCTGTTGCTGCTTTGGAAGCATTTCACCTGCATATGCCTTTAACTGCCTGATCGAACCGAGCCAAACGGTCGATCTGGGAACACCCATCACAGGCCTCTTATCTGAGGTTCTCGTTAGTCGAGCAGACCGAATCAGCGAAGGTCAGATCTTGGCTCATTTGGAGTCAAGCGCGGAGACTGCCGCGACGGAGTTGGCACGTTTCAAATCCGAGCAAGTCGGCCCTACGCAGCTTGCCAAAAGCAAGATTGAATTTGCGCAACGCAAGTTCGGTCGCCTGCAGGCCATGGCAGAGGAAAATCTGATGCCGGCTCAGCAGAGTGATGATGCTGAGGCAGAGCTGCGCCTTGCCGAGGCGGAGCTGAAAGTCGCCTCAGAGAATCGCCAGCTCGCAAAACTCGAGCATCAGCAACAGCGCAGTCTCCTTGCATTGCGAAGGATTCAAAGCCCGTTCAATGGCGTCGTTGTCGAGCAACTGGCGTTTGTCGGCGAGGTCGTGGAGCCGGGGGCTGGAAAGCGAGGAATCTTTCGGGTTGCTCAGCTTGATCCGCTACGTGTGCAGGTGGTTATGCCGAAGACCACCTTTGGCCAGATCCATGTCGGCATGAAGGTCGATGTCGTCCCCGAGCTTTCTTCCAATGAGCGCTATATCGCCCTGGTGCGCTCGGTCGACCGTCTATTGAATGCCGCCAGCGGCACCTTTGTCGTGCTCTTGGAACTGCCCAATCCGAATCTTGAAATACCTGCAGGCATCACCTGTTCGGCGCACTTTCCAGATCCCGTAGGAAACAGTGATACACCGCCTCCGTGATTGGGCGAGCTGTCGACCCTAATGCAACGACTCCTTCCGAAGACCGTTGCCTGTCATTTCTTACCGTTTCCCCTGATGTTCTCCCTGGGAGCCCTGATATGAGCAAGCCTCTAGATCGTCAACCTATTGGTGGGCGTTTCGCCTTGTCGCCCCTGGCTTCGATTCTCGGAGGCCTCCTTTCAAGTTATCGTCGATCACGCCAGGAACGCTCGGTGCTTCATTCCTCAGTGGGCGAAAGGGAGATCGCACACGGGCCTGGTGTCCGTTTCGAGAGCCTTGAACCACGTGTCTTGCTCTCCGGTGATGTCAATCCGGCCGCCATGATGATTGAAGGGGAACTGGCGACTCCGGGAGAGAAGACCCAATATGAATTCACGGTTGAGGAGTCGCACCGGGTCGTCTTCGACAGCTTGACCAATCGCAGTGATATGTATTGGAAGCTGGAAGGGCCTACAGGCCAGATAACCAGCCGAAGCTTTACCAACACTGATGCTGGCTCTGCCAATTCGCCAGTTTTTGAACTGGCACCGGGCGCTTATCGGATCACCATCGATGGGCAGAGCGATGCGGTGGGAGCATATGCCCTGCGTATCATCGATGCGGAGGTTGCAGCTGATCTGGAATTGGGCAAGGAGGTAAAAGCTATCCTCGATAGCGGTAACAAGTCCGCTGTCTATCGTTTCACCGCTACTGCTGGAGAAAAGCTTTACTTCCAGCCAGACTCGGCTTCCGGTAGTGAAGTAAGCTGGCGCCTTATTGATCCTTATGGCCGTCAGGAGGGGAGCTCCTATTACTTCTCTTCAGACCGAGACACCTTCAACCTGAAGTACAGCGGCGAATATCTTTTCGTCGTGGAAGGGGCCGTTTCCAACTTCGCGCCGACCGAGTACGGATTCACACTGCACCAAGTGCCTGATAGTAAGACGAACTTGCTACTGGACACCTTAGTGGGGGCACGTATCGAGCGGATCGGGCAAGTAGCTCAATTCAAATTTGAATTGTCCGAAGACACTCCGGTGCTCCTGGATTGGCTCACCGATGATGTCCGTTGGACGTTGACTGGGCCGGAAGGCACCAAGATTTCAAACTTGACCAGTTCGACCTCGGTTACCAGTTATACCGACGGTCTGGGCTGGCTTCGGTTACCAGCAGGCGCCTACTCGTTGATCATCGATCCGTCTTCGCTGAGAGCGACTGGCGAGTTTCCGTTTCGGTTGCTGACCGGAGCATCGGCGCAATCACTCACACCCGGTCGCGAAGTAGCCGCGACACTTGATCATGCACGGGGAACAACGCTCTACAAAATGTCACTGAATGCCGGCGAGCGTATTTTCGTGGAGGGCCGCTCCCTGGCTGGCGGGGCGTTATCCTGGCGACTCGTGAATCCATTCGGAGTTCAGGTGGCGTCCAGTACTCTGATGACAGCGGGGAGTCCGTTGAACATCGACACCACGGGCGAGTTCTGGCTTGTAATGGACGGGGCGGATGTTAATACGGCCGATGCGGCGGTGAATTATCGATTCGCCGTGAACAGGGTTCCGGATGTCATGTCCTCCTTGGCTCTAGGTGAAGTGGTTTCCGGTAGCGTCGAGACAGCCGGTCAATCCACGGTTTACGCGTTCGAGCTGTCGGCAGCTACTCAGTTGGCGTTCGATTCACGCACCAATCGCTCCGACCTGGTGTGGACTCTTCTCGGGCCGCGCGGCGAGGAGGTGGCACGACGCCGCTTCGATCAAAGTGACGCAGCTTCGGCCCTGAGCCTTCTGAACCTGC
This sequence comes from Pseudomonas sp. NCHU5216, assembly GCF_052156495.1. Lineage (NCBI taxonomy): Bacteria > Pseudomonadati > Pseudomonadota > Gammaproteobacteria > Pseudomonadales > Pseudomonadaceae > Pseudomonas > Pseudomonas sp. NCHU5216. The sequence goes on from NZ_JBQLIX010000045.1 coordinate 10,436, forward strand.
CGACTGGTCGCTACCGTCTGGTGGTGGCCGGGACCGGGAGCGCAACCGGTGCCTACTCTTTCCGCCTGGTTGACCTGGCGACCGAACCTTCCATCGGTCTGAACACCAAAATCACCGGGACTCTCTCTCCGGGTAATGGATTACAGGGTTATCGCTTCGAAGTCTCCGCAGGAGACAAGCTGGCCTTCCAGTCGAATGGCGTCAGCGGCGGAAGCGCTACGTGGAGATTGATCGATCGCTTCGGTCGTGACGTCGCCGGCTCCAACAACCTCGCCACAAGCCGCGCAGCCGTGACGCTGAAGACGGCCGGAATTTACACGCTGCTCGTCGAAGGGCAGGTGGGTAACGTGGCACCGGTCGATTACAGCATACAGCTCAATACTGCAGGCAATGAGCCTCAACCCGCCTTGCCGGAGGGGCAGGAGTTGATCCTGGGGACTGTTGTGGCCGGTACCCTGCCATCCTGGGATGCGACACAGACCTATCGCTTCACCTTGGCTGCGGACACCTTGCTGGTTCTGGACACCCAAAATCAATCCAGCAGCAGCGCCATTTGGTCTCTGTTGGGGCCACGGGGAGCGGAGGTCGAGCAACGGTCGCTGTACAGCAGCGATGGAAGTTATGGTTACCCGGTGTTCAACCTGGCTGCCGGCGATTACGCCCTGACCATCAAAGGCGCGTCTTATTCCGGGGGGCTGAGTAACAGCGGCTCCTATGCGTTTCAGGTGCTCGATGCGGCAATGCTGCCCACCCTCGAAATGGGGCAGTCGATGACGGTGACCCGTTCGCCGAGCAACGCCACGCTAGGCTACCGCTTCGATGCGACGGCCAATGCCACGGTCGTTCTCAACTGGAACGATAGTTCTTCCGGTTCACTGTGGACCTTGGTCGACCCCTATGGTCGCAAGGTTGCATCGGTTGACAGCGACAGCATCGGCACCTCGTTCGTTCTTCCTGTTGCCGGGTCGTATACGCTACTGAACGAGGGGAACTACTACTCATCTGGTAGCAGTAACGTCACTTTCACGCTCGGGCAGCAGAAACGAACCTCCGATTTGTTGGTCATGAATGACCAATTCAGTGGTGTGCTCGATGATCGTTACAGTCTCGCTGAATACACCTTTACGCTGGACTCAGCCTCGACCGTCGTGTTCGATACCTTGAACAACGAGCAAGGCAGTGCTGGATCGCTACGGTGGATGCTCAAGGGGCCACTCGGCACCTCGGTAGGCTGGAGTGCGCTGACCGAGGATACGAATAGCTACGCGCTTGCGCCGGGTAAATACACTCTGCTGCTGGGCAATACCAAAGATACTCCCGCCAATTACCGGTTCCGCATGATCGATAGGGTGGCTGGTGTCGAGCTCCTCCCAGGTGCTCCAATCAGTGACACTATTCCTGCTGGCGAGTCTCGGCTCTATCGATTTAATGCCAATGCCGGGGAGCGTTATTACTTCAATGGCCTGAATAGTTACTATTCGATCAATGAAGCCGCCCGATGGTCGTTGATCGACCCCTTCGGGCGTGTCCTGCGTAGCGGTAATACCTCTTACGACCAGTCGGATATCGTTCTGAATACCAGTGGCGAGTACTTGTTGGCGCTCTTCCCAGCCGTAACGTCCAAATCTCCGGAAAACCAGCCACGCACAGTCAAATTCAACCTGCAGCCGTACACCACGTCGACGGCGGTGTTGGCTCTGAATCAGGATGTCAATGGAGAACTCGCTGCGCCTGGTGAAGCAGTTCAGTACAGTTTCACTTTGACTGCTCCTGCGCGAGTCTTGATCGAGAGCGGTAACGATCAGAGCTTCCGTTGGAGCCTGAGCGGCCCTCGAGGGAGTGAGGTTAGCAACCGCAGTTTCAACGGGTGGCCAAGCTTTCTGGAACTGCCGGCGGGGAACTATGACCTCTCCGTTTCCGCTAGCGACTTGCGTACTGGCGTCTTCAGTCTGCGAGTGGCTGATGTCTCGACCTTGCCTTCTCTTGCCGTGGATGCGGAAGTCGAACTGGAGCTGTCTGCAGATCGAAATGAGCAAACGTACAGGGTTGAGTTGGTCGATACCATGGAGTTGCTCTGGGACGCCATCAGCGATGCCAACCCAAGCGCCAGTTGGGAGCTTTACGATGCATCCGGCAAATTGCAAAAAGAAGGCAATACGTACTATGACTCCAGCTCTTTCTTGTTGTCCTCGGGTACCTATTACCTTGCATTGAGGGGCGACGGTACGGACACTCAACACTATCGCATGGTGTTGCGCCAGCCTACTTTCAAGACTGCGCCCCTCGAGTTATCCAGTCTGGTGAGCGATGCGTTGGATCGACCAGCGCAAGAGAACCGATATACCTTCGACGTTGAAGCGCCGACCACGGTGTTGTTCGAAGGGCTGAGCGAGGACAGTGATCTTTTCTGGGAGCTACTTGGGCCGAACGGCAGAGTGCGTAGCGAGGCTTTCACTATAGATCGCGCAGCAATGCATCTGGCGGTGGCGGGAACCTATACGCTTCGGGTCTATTCACGCAGCCATGCAGTGAGCGATTTGCGTTTTCGTCTGCTCGATCTCAGCGCTCTGCCCTCCGAGTCTCTTGAGGGGCAGCAGTCCATTTCATTCGGCGAAGAACGACGCACGCACGTATACGCTTTTGACGGGACGCCTGGCGCCTATCTGGCATACAAGCCCAGCCCTTTGGCCGAGGGGATTAGCTCGCAGTTCACTTTGCTGGATGCCAGTGGTCGTTCACTGGATTGGTGGAATGGTCGCCATGACTACAGTCGAGAGATCAGTTCAGCTGGGCGATATTACCTGATCGTACAGTCTGTAGCGGCAGATACCGATCTGGGTTTCATGGTGAGCCTGGCGCATGATCAGGAGCACAGCCTGTTGTTGGGGGAGAACAACGACGGGAATCTGGCGGCGCCCCAAGTTACCGATACCTGGACATTCTCGTTGGAGACCAGACAGCGTCTGGTGCTGAGTGGTTTGAGCAGTCGTTTCAATTGGTCTCTTGTCGATGCCCAAGGCCGTGCTCTTGGCTATTCGGGCAGTCAGGGTTTGCCAGCGATTCTTGATCTGGCGGCCGGCTCCTATCGGCTGGCGGTCAAAGGCAATACGGGTAGCAACAGCGTACCTGGTGAATATGCTCTGCGTTTGAGTGACATGACTAGCGTCAGCCGGCTGGCCGACGCCATGACGACCTCGGGTGTTCTGGTCGAGCCCAGCGACATCGGGCTTTATCGTTTGGTGGCACGGGAGGGAGAACAGTGGCATGCAAGCGTGCAGGGTCAGGGTAGCCGCTTAACGGTCGTTGCTTCCAATGGCCAGGTTATTGGGGCTTCAGGCACTGCGGTGTCCTTCGATGCCGATTCTGCGGTGGGCGAGTATTGGGTCTTGGTCGATCATGCCAATGCTTCGCAGGGCAGTGTCAGCTATACCCTGACCTCGAACATGGCGCGTGAGGTCATGCATGACGCCAACGTCGGAGAGGTAGTGAGTGGCGAACTTGCTGCGCCCTATGACTACCATAGCTATCGTCTGGATCTTGTAACCAGCAAGCACCTGCTGGTGATTTCTGAGGGGAGCGAGGCCAGTGTGCGCTGGCGCATTGCCCCAGCTGACTGGGGATTGAGTGAGGGGGGGTGGCAATATCTGCACAACGGCACCCTTCCGCTCGACTCTAGGCGTCTAGAGGCAGGCGAGTACGTTCTGACGTTTGCCAGTGACAATTCTGCTGGAGGGGCCTATCGGGTTCGCCTGCTCGATATGAATGCGCCGGTGCTTGATGGCGAGGGGGCGCAGGGAGCCCTGACGGACAGCCAGCAAGCGGTCGCCTATGCCTTCGACGTAGAAGAGCCTGGTCGAGTCAGCGTGGCCCTTACAGCGACCGATATCGATGGGATGGCGTGGTCGCTCTATCGCGATCACGATGGTATCTCCCTGCTGCATTCGGACAGTGGATCACCTCGCGATACCGGTGAGCTCGTTTCCGGTCGTTACGTGCTCGTGCTCTATCGCAATGGAGGTGTAAGCAACACTGAATCCATCGGTTACCAAGTGGTTGTTCGGCCGATCATTCCCACACCCTTGCAACTGGGAGAGCTTGTCTCCGGCAGTTTTCCCTCGACAGGCAATGTCGTCGAGTATGCATTCAATCTAGACGAGCCCGCATCACTCTTGTTCGACGCCTTGCAGGGCAATGACCACTTCAGCTACCGGCTCATCAGCACCATTGATGGGCAGTACGTATCCAGCAACTCTTTCGCGTCGGATACGAGCGAGTGGAACCGTTTCATATCGGTCGAGGCGGGTGTTTATCGTCTGGTTATTTCCAGGCCTGTTCCGAGTGGGGAGACGGTGGAGGCGCCTTTCGCCTTCCGTCTAATGACCCGGCAGCAGACGGCGGAACATGAGCTAGTGTACGGCGAGGCACAACAGGGGCAGCTCATTCCGGGCACTCAGGCCGTGGGCTATGCCTTCACCGCACGGGCGGGAGATCAGATCACCTTGCAAATGGACGCCCTCGAAGAGGGGCGCATCAACTGGCGGTTGATTGGACCATCTGGGTACACCAGATCGAGAACCGATGGCGCAATGTCCGATATTTCGATCGATGCGTCCGGGCGCTACCTGCTCTTGTTGGATGGCTATCTGGATAATGCTCAGCCTGTGGATTATCGCTTTGTCGTCGATCTGCTGCGGTCTGTGGATACGCGCCCCGAAGGGGAAACGTTGCAGTTTGGCGCGCAGCTTTCCGTCGTGATCTCCGCCCAAGAGCGTACGAGTTTTCGGTTCAGTACCGACTCCGCGGGTTGGTACTCCATTTCAGGCAAGACGTCGGATAGCCGTTACCTGCCCTGGTATCTGCAAGGTGTGCAGAGCAGTCTGACGTCCGGATCCTTTGAGGCATCAGGGAGCTCTGCCGGTTCGATTTGGCTGGAGGCAGGCGACTATGCCCTGACGCTGAGTAACAGCAACAACGGAACCGAGGCCAAGGTCGAGTTGTATGTTGAAGACCAGGCACATGCGCAGGTCGTGCAGACAGGGAATGACATCGTCCCGGATGGGGCGCGTTTGTACAAACTGAATCTGGTTGCGGGAGAGAGAATTTACATGCGCTCTCCCGGTGATGCGTACTGGCAGCTTCTAGGGCCCAATAGTGCACTTAGCTGGATGTACAGTTATGAGCAAAGCTATCAATCCTATACAGCTTCGCGAACCGGAGAATACCTGCTCTGGCTTTCCAACGATTACTCGTCGGAGCCTATGAATGCGCGGCTCGAATTGCGGGAATGGTGTGAGCGGTTACTCCCCATCACCTTTGACAACCGGGTTGCAGGAGCTGTCGACGAGACGGTCACGGACAGCTACCAGTTCACGCTGAGCGAGGCTCAGCAGATTTTCCTCGACCCCTCGCAAATTCAAGGGGAGATGTCTTGGTCGCTGACAAAAGACGGTCAACCAGTGCATGCGGGGAGCTGGAGGAATGTGCAGTATGTTCCTTATGAAAGCCCCATACTTGATCTTGATGCTGGGAGCTATGTCCTGACACTGAAGTCGGAGAGCCGGGGCGCGGCAACCTATGCGCTCGCGCTGCGTAATCTGAGCTCGGCGTCGCCTATCGCACTGGATACCGATACCACTATTGATGGTGCCTCCACTGGTGTGGCGCGACTCTTTCAGTTTGACGCCAAGGCAGGAGACAGCCTCGTTTATCTGCCGAGTAGTGTCGATGTCAGCGGTATGCTCCATCTTGTTGATCCGACTGGCCAGGAGTTCTACCTCTCCAGCAGCTTGTATGCCGAGTTCGTTTTTCACAATCTGCCAAGTACAGGCACTTATTCGCTGATTTGGGATCCTTCTTGGGATGAGCAGGTATCAGGCGATCAGACGTTTGCGCTAAGTATCCTTACGCCGGTAGTCACACAAGCACTGCCGTCTCTCGGTGACGTGGCCATGGGGGCACTCGACACCGATGGCACTCTGCGTTACCACTTCGAGACTACTGGGCCGGTTCAGTATTACGTTGATCTGCTGAACTCGGCTGCTGTTTATGGATGGGAAGTATGGGACGCTCAGGGGGAGAGAGTCGCCGCGGGGGATAGTTATAGCCCTGAAGACTGCCTACTGGCTCTCGATGCAGCGGGGCAATACACCCTGATATTGAAAGGCGACCCCTTCTCTGAAGGGCAGGTCAGTATGCGCCTGCTCGATTTCGCAGCGGCCCTCGAAGCCAACGCTGACGGAACGTCTCAGGCTCAAGTACCTTCTGGCGGTGCCGTGATCATTGGTGTGGATGCCAAGCAGGCCTACAGCCTGATCTATGGCAGGGCGAATGAATCCGTCGGTGGTAGTCGCTATGTCGTCATTGACAGCAATGGAAACGTGATTGGCGACGGTTTTGAAGGGGAAAGCCGTTTCGTTTTACGCGATCTGCCTGTCGATGGCAGGTACTACCTGCTCGTGGAGACGGATTTCGATACGGAGGCATCGACGGTTCAGCTAGATCTGCTCTTGCGGCCCGTTGCATCGTCATCCATCCGGCCGCTGGCGTTAGGGGCGAGCGTCACGGAAACGTTGGGCGTAGATGGTACGTTGCGTTATCGCTTCCAGGCGGAAAGCGATAGCCTGCTATGGCTGGACGTGTTGAACAGCCAGAACGGAAGTTGGCATTTTGAAGACTCGCAGGGCAACCGGCGCGCCAGTGGGAGCATGTCTGGCTCGAGCGGCACTTTGATTACTGTTCGTGCAGGTGAAATCTACACACTGGTATTCGCAACCGACCTGGCGCCGGCGCAAGATGATGTTGTGAGCTTCCAGTTTCTCGAGCTGGCTCAAGCTGCTTCGCCTATCGTCATGGGGCAGGCTGTCGAGGGTACGCTGGAGTTCGGTTCTGGTTCTAGCGTCTATCGAATTAGCTCGCTGGCGAGCGGGCTTTTCAAATTCATTCCACACTCGGCCAGTACCGAGAACTTGCGTTGGACACTCTATAGCAACAGCGGATCACAGCGAGCATCCGGAACTTTTGGCGTTGAGTCGAACCTTTTCAGCCTGAGTACATATGGTGCGGGCATTTACTATCTGGTGGTCGATGGCCTCGAGGATGCAGCGGCTGCAGTTTCCTACAGCTTCACCGCCAGTTCCAACGAGGTGGCCTTCGATACCCTCTACAGCGGTACTGTCAGTGCCTATTCGCAGAGAAGCTATTACCTGCGTGTCAGCGAGCCCAGCGTGCTGGCGTTCGCTGGCCACAGCTTTGCTGAAAGCTATGCCTATTGGACATTGACGGGGGGCGATGGGCAGCTCTTCTACCAGTCGCTCTACTCGAACGATCCCATTACCGTATTGCCTGCTGGGGACTACACCCTGCGTGTTTTCAGCACGTATGGGTGGAAGTCGATGCCTTATGAATTCCAGATTCTGACGGCTGGTACTGCCGAGGCGCTTGCATTGGGAGCCACCAGCAGCGGCACTCTGAGTCCAGGTAACTCTACCAAACTGTATCGTTTCGATGCGACCGCGGGTGATACCTACTATCTCTTTGGTCAGCAGTCGATTTCAGGTAACTGGAGGGTGATCGATCCGCAAGGCAACACGGTCGTCACTCGGTGGGGGGCGCTGGGGCAGGTCAAGCTGGATTTAACCAAGACCGGCACCTATCTGTTGGCCATCGAAGGCGACAGTGGTCGCACAGCCGCACAGGATTATGCCTTCACGATGGCTCAGGCTACTGACCGCGGTGATCTTACTCTCAACGCTACCCAGAGCGGCACCTTGAGCGGTAGCGCTGCCGTTCGCTATGCGCTGCATCTCGATCAGGCCGCAACTCTGGTATTCGACAGCCTCATGACCAGTGGTGGCCTGGGTTGGCGTCTGCAACATTCCGATGGCGTGGTGTTCGACCAGCCCATGCGGAGCAGTTATGACGTTGCTCCACGCTTGGCTGCAGGCGATTACGTGCTGACGCTGGAAAACTCATCTACCGCCGCCGTGCCGTATGAGTTCCGTGTTCTCGAGTCGAGCAGTGCAGTGACCATCGAGCCCGGAGCTCCGGTCAGTACGGTTCTGACACCATCGAACGGTGTGCAGCTATACAAGTTCGAGGCGACAGCAGGCGAACGTTATTACTTCGACGTGCTTACGACGCGCTCCGATTTCATGGATAACCGTATTTCCCATGGCGTGCCACTTTGGACGCTGCTGGATCCAGCGGGGCGGGTGGTGTTCTCGCATAGCAGCATGGGACAAAGCCGATCCGAGTCAGCCTGGGATTCCAGCGCAGGCAAACGGCGCTATCGCGAGCTGTTCACTGGTTACGATCAGGAGCCGCAAGCCTTGAACGTGAGTGGGGTCTATACGCTCATGCTGGAAGGACTCAACACAGAGAGTCAGCCGCAAGCCAGCGTGACGTTCAACGTGGTCAAGGTTCCGGAAAAGGCGCCAATCATTCTTGACAGCCTGGTTGTTCGTCAAGCGCCCGACCTGGCGGTCAACAGTCTCGAGCTTGACCCGGCGGATGAGCTGTTCACCGGTCAGGCGGTTCAGGTTACCTGGGTTGTCGAAAACCGTGGTGTGCAACCGACGAGCACTCATTGGAATGACCGGATTTTGGTGCGCAACCTCGAGACCGGTGCCTTGGTCGTCAACATGACCGTGCCGTATGACGCCAGCCAGTCCGGCAGTATAGCCGTAGGCGAAAGTCGCACCCGTAGCGCGATGGTGCAGTTGCCCGCAGGCGTTTCGGCGGCCGGCCGCCTAGCATTCTCGGTGATTACCGATGCAGACAATGTGATACGTGAAAGTAATACCACCGGAACCGCTGAGGGTAACAACGCTCTCTCCAAGGAGGTGGATGTGGCACTGGCTGCCTATGCCGACCTGGTGGTGGAAAACCTGGCGCTGACGCCGGATGGTAACTATCAGCCCGGTCAAACCGTAGAGCTGACATGGCGCACTGCCAACCGGGGAACCAGAGCGGTCGAAGAACTGTGGAGTGAGCGTCTCGAGGTGCGCAACCTGTCCACCAATGAACTCGTGGCCACGATCAGCCTTCGCGACGAGACCTCTGCCGGCCCTCTGGCCGTCGATGCCCAGCGTGAGCGCCATGCCCAGTTCACTTGGCCAACAGGGCTCTCGTCTTCTGGCCAGTTCGCCATTCGTGTGCTGGCGGACAGCGCCTCCGAGGTAGTCGAGGCCAATGCGTTGGGCACCGGGGAAGGCAATAATCTCACCGAGCTGCGCCGTAGCGTGGGGCCTGACCTGCAAGTACGTAACCTGCGGATCGATGAAGGAACCATTCAGGCCGGTGGTTTGGTGACCGTGCGCTGGGAGGACTGGAACCTCGGCAGCAGTGCCACCGGCACTGCCTTCGATGACCGCATCGTCGTGCGCAACACGGCTGGCAATATCACCTTGCTCGATACCAGCCTGAACTACGATCCACTGCAGATCAACGATGGACAAATGCTCGGCGCGATCCAGCCTGGGCATTCGCGGGAGCGGAGCTTCACTTTCCGTTTACCCGATGGCCTGAAGGGGGCAGGGGATATCAGTATCACTGTGACGGCTGACCAGAACTCAGCCGGCTTTGGCGTGCTGTTTGAAACCAACATCGAAAATGACGCCGAAATCAACAACAGCACCAAGACCAACATAGTCTCGGCTGCCACGCCCTATGCCGACCTGCGAGTCGATCAAGTCGGCGTGCCCGCGACAGGGGTCGGCGGCGAGTCGGTGACGGTCAACTGGATCGTCTCCAACCGTGGTCAGGCGGCCACCACAGAGAACTGGAACGACCAGGTCATCCTGAGTACCGACGCGATCATCGGCAACGCCGACGATGTGGTGATCGGCACCGTTCGTCACTGCGGAGGACTCGCCCAGGGCGCAAGCTATTCCCAGACTGCGACCATCCGCGTCCCCATGCGCCCGGAGGGCCGCTATTACCTGGGCGTGCGCACCGACACCGCCAGCGAAGTGCTCGAACCCGATACCCTGTCGGATAACGTCAGCCAGGCCAAGGCCATCGCACTGGCCGCCGCGTACGCGGATCTGCGCGTCGTGACGCTGAGTGCGCCTGAGTTCGCCCAGAGCGGCGAAAGTATCCTGGTGACCTGGGAGGTCAAGAACGAGGGCAATGCAGCCACCGACCTGTCGTTGTGGAACGACCGCATTGTCTTGTCGGCCGACCAGCAGCTCGGCGGCGAGGACGATATCGTTCTCGCCGGTTCCATTACCCATGCAGGCCTGCTGGCCGTTGGGCAATCCTACGTGGGCCGCGCCACCCTGACATTGCCGCGCGACTTGAGCGGTACCTATTACGTGTTGGTCGATACCAACACCAGCCGCACGGTGACCGAACTCGGTCGAACGGCAAACAATACCCTGGCGAGCGCGACCAGGCTCCAGGTGGGGTTGGCTCCCGTACCTGACTTGAGCGTATCGGCGATCACTGGGCCTGGCAGCCTGCGTCCGGGGGATCAGGCCACCGTCAACTACACCGTGACCAATCAGGGTGGTCAGACAGCCAGCCGTGCTTGGCGCGATCGCCTCTACATCGACCGTGGCGACCAGGGATTGTACGAGGTTGCCAGCGTGCTCCAGGGGGACTCTCTGAGGGCTGGCGAGAGTCGTGAGTGCAGCGTCACCTTCACACTGCCCTCCGGCTTCCCGGTAGGCGAGTTCCGCTGGGTGGTGCGCACCGATGCGGACAACACGCTCTACGAGCGGGATGGTGAAAGCAATAACCAGGCTGTTGCACAAACGCCTGTACAGGTCGCTCGACTCGACCTTGCGGTCACTGAGCTACAAGGACCGAGCCTGGTCGTATCCGGCAGCACGGTTCATTTGCAATGGACTGTGGAGAACCACGGCAACAGCGCAACCGGAACCTGGACGGATAGCGTCTATCTGGTTCAGGGAGGCGTTCAGCGCAAGGTGGCCGAGTTGGCGCACCGTGATGGCCTGGCCGGTGGTGGAAACTACCGGGCCGCTGTCGACTTCGATATCCCGCTGGACTTCCACGGTGAATACGAACTTCTGGTGATCAATGACGCCAACCGGGTGCTTGACGATGCCGATCGCGCAGATAACCGAAGATCGATACAGCTCACCGCGGAACTGGCGCCTTACGCCGACCTCACCGTTACGGCCGTGAATGCGCCGGAGCGGGTCATCGACGATCCGGCAACGCTCACGGTGGACTGGACGGTGACCAATCAGGGGATTGGAGCGGGACGGGCCAATCATTGGGTGGATCGGATTGTCATTTCTCAGGATGAAATCCTGGGCAACGCCGACGACAAGGTGCTCGGCGAGTTCCTGCATGAGGGGGCACTGGCCGTTGGCGAGTCGTACAGCCGCCGTGAAAGTATCTTGCTGGCGCCGGGCACTTCGGCCCGTTACAAGCTTTTCGTCGTCTCCGATGCCAGGGCAGAGGTCTTTGAAAACCATTCCGAAGCCAATAACGTGGCGCGGCTCGGTCACGATATCGACGTCATGCCCATCCCCTATGCTGATCTGCGGGTCGCCTCGGTTACGGTCGATGGTGACGCCGCCAGTGGACGCTCTTTGCGCGTGAGCTGGGAGGTGGTGAACAACGGCATCGGCATCACCGATAACGCCGATTGGTCAGACAATGTCTGGCTCAGTCGCAATCCTGATGGCAGCGGTGTGGTCTCCGCCTTCGGTTCGGCGCGCCATACCGGTCAACTGGCGGTCGGCGACCGTTACAGCCGCAGTATCGACGTCACCTTGCCGCAAGGCATCGAAGGTGACTATTACCTGAATGTACGCACGGGCGGCCCGTTCGAGTTCATTTATAGCGCCAACAACACCGGCAGTTCGGCCGCGGTGCCCGTCACTCTCTCCCAGTCGCCCGATCTGGTGGTGGAGAGCATTGGCTTGCCTGCCTCCTCTCAGGAAGGGGCGCTGGTCGATGTCACCTGGACGGTGCAGAACCGAGGCGAGGCCGGAGCCACCGGCCTGTGGGTTGACACCGTCTGGTTGGTACCGGCCAACGGTGGCAACGCCGTTTCGCTGGGGAATTTCACCTACGACCGTGGACTGGCGTCGGGCCTTCGCTATACCCGTAGCGAACAGGTGCGCCTGCCCGCCAAGATAGAGGGGTTGTATCGGATCAAGGTTGTTACCAATGCCAACCTGGGCGGCAGTGGCAGCCAGACCTACGAGCATGGCACTGCGCGCGACAACAATGCCTTGCTGTCCGCCGAAACCACCGCCGTCAACATGCTGGCCAGGCCGGATCTACGTGTCGGTAGCGTTAGCGTGCCTGAGCACGTGACAGCTGGCACCGCCGCCGGTATCCGCTACACCATCAGCAACATGGGAGCTGTGGCTACCAGCGGGCGCTGGACGGACAAGGTCTACCTGTCTCTGGACGCCACGCTGAGCGCCGACGACCTGTTGGTCGGTCAGTACCAGAATGGCGCCGCGCTGGCACCGTCGGAGTCCTATGGCAACGAAACGGCCATGGTGGACATCCCCATTCGCTACCGTGGCGACGTTTACCTGATCGTTATGGCAGATGGTAACAATGCCATCGATGAGTACCCCAACGAGGCCAACAACATCAGGGCGGCGCGGTTCTACGTCGATTCGGTGCCGTTCGGCGACCTCGTGGCCAGCAACGTCGTGGCGCCCGATCAGGCTGTGCACGGTGCCAACATCGAAGTCCGCTACACGGTCACCAACCGCGGCAGCGCCGTTACCCGCGGCGAAGCAGCCAGCCTCAACACCTGGACCGACACTGTCTGGCTCGCCCGCGATGCACGTCGTCCGGGCGCCAACAAGGGCGACATCCTGCTAGGCTCCTTTACCCACGTAGGCAACCTGGCGATAGGGGAGGACTATCTGGGCGCGGCGCAGGTCAAGATTCCGGAGAACGTTCGTTCAGGCGAGTACTTCATCACCGTATGGAGCGATACCTACGACGTCATTCTCGAGGACACCCTAGCCTCGAACATCAACCCGGATGATGCCACCCAGATCGACAACAACAACTACAAGGCCCGGTCGATCAGCATTCTGGGCATTACGCCACCGGATCTGGCCGTCACCGAGGTCGTCGCGCCCGAAGCGGCCGATGCCGGAGGCAGCTACACCTTCAGCTACACGGTGCAGAACCGGGGCGACGTGTTCGACGGCACCTGGACCGACGCCCTCTATCTCACCGACAACCCGGACTGGAGCGCCGCCCGGGAGATCTGGCACCTGGGCGACTATGTGCAGAACCGCCGCCTCGGCAACGGTGAGCGCTACAGCGTCACCCAGACCGTCCAGCTCGCCCCCTCGCTCCAGGGCCGTTATCTCGTCGTTCGCACCGATGCGGCGAAGACGGTCGCCGAGACCGATGAGAACAACAACGCCGGTGCCGCCGCGTCCCTCGTCGGGGTGAACCCGGCGGACCTGCGGGTCACCGACGTCGTCACCGAACCGAATGCCTTCTCCGGCGAGGAAACGACCGTCACCTGGACGGTCACCAACGCGGGGGGCGCGGTCTGGGCCGGCACGCGGAGCTGGGTGGATGCGGTCTACCTGAGCAGTGATCCCGAGTTCATTCCCGCGCGAGCCACCTTCCTGGGCTCGTTCGTTCATGCCAATGTGGAGGGCTTGGCCGCGGGCGGCAGCTATACCACCTCTGCCAAGGTGCGCCTGCCGGCGGGCACGGACGGGAACTACTACCTCTACGTCATCACCGACGACGCCAACGACAGCCTCAACCGCAAGGGGCGCCCGAAGGGCGAATTGCTGGGCGGCGGACGCAACGATTCGGCGACGCAGCATTATGCCGGGACGCAGGAGCGGCCTGGCTCGGTGTACGAAGGCCTGCGCAACGACAACAACATCTCCCGCGGCGGGATCGACATCGCCTACCGTGAGCCCGACCTCCAGGTCGACAGCATCGTCGTGTCCGATCCGGCCCCGCGTTCGGGCCAGACGGTGACCGTCACCTGGACGGTCACCAACCGCGGCACGCGGGAAACACGCACGGGCAACTGGTACGATGGTGTCTACCTGTCGCGCGATGGTTCGCTGGATTTCAGCGACTACCCGTTGGTGGATCGCGGCACCCGAACCGAGGTATTGCTCAAGGCCAAGGCGATCGGCGTGAGCGAGAGAACCCTCAAGCCTGGCGAGTCATATACGGCATCGACCACTTTCCGGCTGCCAGAATCCATCAGTGGTGACTTCAAGCTGATCGTGCGCACCGATACTCCGGTATTCAAGGATCTGTGGAGCAACGAGCCCAGCACCATCCGTGACGGGCTGCCCGTGCTCGCCCGTCTTGGCGAACCTTCCGGCAGCGTTCCAGAGTTCCGCGACGAGGGTAACAACACGGCGGTCATCGACCTGCCCATCACATTGGCGACGCCTCCCGACCTGCAGGTGGCCTTGGTTGCGGCTCCGAACAGCGCGCTGGCTGGCCAGAGCTTCACGGTCGGCTACCAGGTGCTCAACCAGGGCGGCGATACGCCGAGCGATCAGACGGGCTGGTATGACCTTATTTACCTGTCCAAAGATCGTTTCCTCGACGTCAACCAGGATCGTTACCTGGGCTACGTCCAGCACAACGGCGGCCTGGCCGCCGGTGCGGGGTACGACGGCAGCCTGACCGTCACGGCGCCGACCAGCCTGGAGGGGCCGTATTACGTCTTTGTCGTGACCGACCCGGCCCGCGCCTGGGGCGCGGGCGAGTTCGGCCGCGTGCGCGAGTTCGGACTGGATCAGAATAACGCCTCCGCCGCCGAGCAGCCCATCCTGATCGAAACTCCGCCACCTGCGGATCTGAAGGTCAGCAACGTGACGCTGCCCACCAGCGCCAAGGTCGGTGACGAGATCCACATCGACTATGTCATCAGCAACGATTCGATCAATACCGCCTACGGCCGTTGGACCGATGCGCTCTATCTGTCCGCCGACAATGAATGGGACGTGGGCGACATCCTGATCGGCAAGATCGACCATGTCGGTGATCTGGCGGGCGGAACCAGTTACACCGGCTCGCTGTCGGCCAAACTGCCGCCGCTCAAGGACGGCCATTGGCGCATCATCGTTCGCCCGGATCTCTATAACGAGGTTTTTGAAGGCAAGATCGACTACACAGCGAGTGGTCTGAACCTTTCCCCCGGAGAGGCCAACAATCGAATGGCTTCCGGCGCCACATTGCAAGTGGCGGTACCGGAGTTGGCACTGGCCAGCCCGCTGGAAACCACCCTGAGCCCGGGCGAAGCCCGTCTCTACAAAGTTAGCGTCGCTGCCGGCGAAACCTTGCAGGTGAGCCTTGATGCCGCCGCCCTCGAGGGTAGCAACGAACTGTATATCCGCTATGGCGACGTTCCGACGGGCTCGCTCTTCGATGCCGCCTATGGCAACCCCGTCGCCGCCGATCAGCAGGCGATCATCGGCAGCACCCGAGCCGGCGACTACTACATTCTCGTGCGCGCCCGCGAGGGTGTGGCGAATTCGCCGGTCACGCTCCGCGCGGACGTGCTGCCACTGTCGATCAGCCGGATCACGCCCGACCAGGGCGGAACCGGAGACGAGAATCACCGCTGGGTCACACTGGATATCTATGGTGCTCACTTCAAGTCGGGAGCATTGGTCAAGCTGGCCCGGCCCGGTATCCATGAGGTCGAGCCGCAGCGTTGGCAGGTGATCGATGCGACCCATATCCGGGCCATTTTCGACCTGCGCGACGCCCCGCATGGGCTGTACGACGTGAGCGTCATCAACCCGGACGGCCAGCGTGTCACCGAAGCACAGCGCTACCTCGTCGAGCGCGGCATCGAGGCCGACGTCACCCTCGGCATCGGTGGCGCCCGCAGCCTGGAACCGGGGGAGGGCGGCACCTACAGCGTTTCGCTGCAGAGCCTCACCAACGTCGACACGCCCTACGTGCGCTTCGATGTCGGCGTACCGGAGATGGGCTACAGCGCCGACGTTCTGGGCGGTCTCGACTTGCCCTACGTGGTGTTCGGCACCAATATGGCCGGGCAGCCGGCAGGACGGACGCTCGATGCCGCTGGCAACACCCAACAGTACGGCGCCACGCCCACCGATGGGACCTCCCGCTCGGACATCGCCTGGGCGCAGCTGGACGGCGTGCAGAACACCGCCGGCTTCAACCTGGCTCCTGGCTACGCGTTCGACGTCCCGGCTGGCGGCTTCGTCGGCATGAGTTTCAACGTCCAGACCTATCCGGGGCTGGCCGAATGGCTCTCCTACGACTTCGAAGGGCTGCGCGACAAGCTTTACGCCGTACGGCCCGACTGGAAAGCGCAGGGACTGCTCGACGGCGGCGTGCAGGACCTGGACAGGATCACCGAGGGTCTGGCCGCCAAGTTCATCTCCAGAGAGCCGGAAGAGCACATCACCAAGCTCGAGGCCCTGGCCATGCCGTTCCGCTTCAACGTGGTCGGTGCCGCCACACCGATTACCCGTGACGAATTCATCGCCGACCAGAGCGCGCACGCTCGCAAGCTGCGCGCCGCCATCCTGGCCGACGACACGGCGCCGTCGGCGCTCGCCGCGCTGGCCGCCGACGAGGCGCAATGGATCGACGGCTGGCTCGGGGCGTTGGAGGCCGCAGGGTTACTGCGCCCTCTGAACGAAGCACCGCCGATCCGTGACAACCCCCAGGTGCTCAGTCTCAATGCCACCCTGGCTACCGGCATCCTGCTCAGCCGAGGCGGCGACAGTTACCACACCCAGGCGGATATCCTCGGCTTCTTCGCCAAGGTTCAACAGTGGTATGGCGACACTGCCGCCCACGCGGGCGATAAGGCAGCGGCCAAGGCGCCGGTCGAATATGTGGAGGTGCGTGAGGACCAACAAGGCAACATGGTCGAGGTTCCCGTGCCTGGAATGGCCGATGCCTCCGCGTTCGATCTGGGCTCCAGCCATGACACCCACTTCATCAACTTCAACGTCTTCGCGGGCAATCGCAGTGAACTGGAGTATCTGCGCCACATCGGTGTGCTCGATGAGAACTTCAACCCGGTGGCCGGGCAGGCGCTGAACCTTTCACAATACCTGCAACAGGCAGCAGGGCAGAGCAGTGCCACGGCGGCTGCCGTAAGCGTACGTGGGCCGCAGCCTGTACTCGGTGATGACGGCAACCGCTACCTGCCGGGCGATACGGCCTTGCCTTACACTGTGTCCTTCAACAACCCGAGCGAAACCCCGGCTGGACAATTACGGATCGTTAGTCAGCTCGACCCCAACCTCGACCCGCGCTCCTTGCGCTTGGGCGATCTCAAGATCGGCGACATCAATGTTCATCTACCGAGCGATCGGGCCAACTTCCAGGGCGACTTCGACTTCACGGCCACCAAGGGCTTCATCCTGCGCGTCAGCGCGGGCGTGGATGCCTCCACCGGCATTGCCACTTGGCTGTTGCAAGCCATCGACCCGGACACGGGCGAAGTCATGCAGAACGCCACCCGTGGCCTGCTCGTCGCCAGCGCAGGGGCCAGCCAGACCCAGACCGAGCAGCAAACCCGCGGCTTCATCAGCTACACCATCCGTTCGGCTGATTCGGCCGCTTCCGGTGTGGAGATCACCGCGTCGGCGCGTATCCTGATCGACGCCGCCCCACCGATCGACAGTGAGGTGGTATCGGCGCGGCTCGACGTCCATGCGCCGCAGACAGCGCTCGCGGTCACCGCTCTGGGTAACGATACCCAGGGCGCACCGACGTTCGACGTGCGCTGGACGGCGATCGACACTGCCAGCGGCATCCAGTCCGTGACCGTCTACGTCGCGGAGGACGGTGGCGACTTCAAGATCTGGCTGCGCCAGGTCGGCCCGGATACCACCCAGGCTGTGTTCACCGGCGTGGCCGGCAGGCATTATGAGTTCCTCGCCGTGGCCACCGACAAGGCGGGCAACCGCGAGGCCGCTTCAGTGACCAATGCGGTATTGCCGGACGACGGTGCCCGCCAGGCGGTGCTCGACAATCTCGGCGTGCTCGAAACCCTCGACCAGACCCGTGAAACGCCTCTGGCCCCGCAGGATCGCGACTATCCGCGCAACGCGCTGTTTGCACTGGCCAGCGGGCAATTGCCGGGGCAGGTCGCAACGCAAAAGACCAGTGAACTGCGCACCGTTCTGGCGCCGTTCAGCCTACGCGGTTTCGCCGACGGCTATGCCGCCAGCGACGCCGATATCGGCGCCCAGGCGCTGGTCGAGCTGCCGGATCATTCCTTCCTGGCCAGCGCCGGCGTGCTACGCAACGAGGTTTACCACTACGAGGCCAAAGGCGGGCGTAGCACCTCGCCGTTATTTACGCTCGACACCCCTATCCTCGACATGGCAGTGGATGTCCAAGGCCAGCTCTGGATCATGACCGGCGCCGAACTCCTGCAAGTGGATGCCGGCAGCGGCGCCATTCTCCAGCGCCTCAAGGGGCCAGGTGGCGACCCGCTGACCCACGCCCTGGCTATCCATGCGCAAACGGGCGAAATCTACGTTTCGTCGGGTAATGGCATCGAGATCTTCAACCCTGCCGAGACCGATCCCGCCAAGGCCTGGAAGCACTTCAGCAACCAGCGTGTCGGCGATCTGGCCTTCGCGCCGGATGGCCGCTTGTGGGGAGTGACCTGGAGCGGTGGCGAGCTGGCGGGTACGGCGTTGGTCGCGTCCACTGACATCGTCAGCTTCCCGATGAGCGGTCGCACTGCGGGCCGTGCGGAGCTGGAGTACCGACTGGCCGGCCTGATCGACAGCCTTGCCTTCGGTGCGGTCGGCACCGAGCTGGAGGGTTTGCTCATTGCCTCTAGCAATGGCCGGCAACGACCGGTAACGGCTGGAGATGCGCAAGTACCGCACCAATCCGTCGTCTGGATGATCGAACTCGACAGCCGGCGCATGCTGCAACTGGCCACGGGAGGTACTCGCGGTGAGGCCGTGGTCGCAACCGCGGACGGTCGCATCCTGGTGGCCCAGACCGGCCATATCGACGAAATCGCGCCGCGTCGCGCACCGATGGTGCAAGCGGTGACCGTACCTGATGGCGCCCTGGTGGCACTGCCCCTGAACCGCATCGGCGTGGTCTTCGACCAGGCGATGTGGACAGGGACGGACGGCGACGCCGGCAGCGTACTCAACCCGGCCAACTACAACCTGACCGTGCTCGGCGCCAACGGCGGAGCCGTTTTGCGCCCGCAATCCATAACCTGGGATGCCGCCACCCGGACGGCCTGGCTCGACGTGGCAGGGCCCGAGGCGGGTGCCTACCAGCTCGAGATCGGCCGGAACCTCGCCAGCGACAGCGAAGTGCCGCTCGAACAGGTCTATGTCAGCCACTTCACTGCGCTCAACGACATGAGCAGCCAGTTGCGGCTGGAGTTCAGTCGCACCCGTGCTGATCGTGGCACAGGGGAGGTGAGTTACAACATTTCCATAACCAACATCGGCAGTGACGACCTCCGCGGGCCGCTGATGCTGTTGCTCGATCCGGGCCGGTACTTCGAGGGCGTCATCGGCGAAGGGGCCGTCGCCAGCGCGGATCAGTCCGGGCTGTGGCTGCTCGACCTCAGCGCCGCCCTGCAAGGGTTGGGTGGCAAGCTCGCGGTCGGCGCGACCCTGGCCGACCAGACCGTCAGCATCGTGCCGGCTAGTGTGTTCGCGCCGCGCGCCGGCCTTGCCGACCTCGTCAAGGCCAACCTCGGCCACGGCGTCTACGCCGTCCCGCAGGGCAACCTGCCGCCGCAACTCACCGTGGCTGGCATCGACGATCCGGACACCGACGCGGCCACCGTGCTGCCGGGCGCCATGCTCGGCACGCCCTGGACGGCCGAAATCGAAGCCTTCGATGCGGACGGCACGCGCTTCCACTGGCAACTGGTCCAGGCGCCGGCCGGCGTCACCCTGACACCGGAGACCGAGGTGGTCGCCGCGGAGCAAGGCTACCGCCAGCGTGCCACGCTGACCTGGACACCCACCGCCCATGCCGCCGCCGATACGGAGATCGTCGTGCGCGTGCAGGACAGCCGGGGTGGCATCGCCTTCAAGCGCTTCCAGCTCGCGGTGGCGGGGGGCAATCACCTGCCTATCATTGCCAACCTGGGCGAAATGATCCTGCGTGAAGGCGAAACCCTGCGCCTGCCTGTCACGGCAGCCGACGCCGATGGTGACGCACTCACCCTGACCGTCCGCAACCTTCCGGCCGGCGCCGTCTTCGACGCTGGCAGCGGTATGCTCACCTGGACGCCAGGCTATGACCAGGCCGGCACCTACGAGGGCATCACCGTCGTCGCCAGCGACGGCAAGGTGCAGATCAGCCGCCGTCTCACCGTCACGGTGGAGCAGGGGCATCCACGGCCCGTGCTGCTAGCCGTTGCCCCGCAGACCCTGCGCGAGGGCGAGCGTTACAGCCTGCAACTGGCCGGCAGCGTGCCGGGTGGTCTCACCCAGGCTGATGGCACCACCGTGGTACTGAAGTACATTGCGCCCTGGCTGCCCGGTGGTGCGTCCCTCAATCCCGAGACCGGCTGGCTCGAGTGGACGCCGGGCTATGCCCAGCACGGCAGCTTCACCGTGCCCGTCCATCTCATCGCCAGCTGGACTGCGCCGGATGGCGAGGTATCCACCACCTCGGTCACCCGCGAGATCGTCTTCAATGTCGCCAACGCCAACGGCGCACCAGTGTTCGCGCCGGCCGAGACCTGGCATGTGCTCGAAGGCCAGCCGCTGCGTATTAGCGCCTTCGCTTTCGATCCGGACAACCCAGACTTCGAGCCCAAGGTCCGTTTGCGCGAAGGCGCTCCGGCAATCGGCCCGGACACCAGCGCCCCGACCGTCAGCTACCAGGTCGACGGCTTGCCGCAAGGCGCGAGCTTCGATCCCGAAACGCTGGAAATCGTCTGGACGCCCGGCTATCTGCAGGCGGGCAGCTACAGCATCACCGTGACCGCCACCGATGATGGCGATGGCACAGGCGTGCCCGCGGTCAGCCAGTGGGTGCTGCCCATCGAGGTCAGCAATGCCAACCGCGCGCCGCAGATTGGCGACATCGCCCATGCCTTCGTGGACAAGGGCAGCGTCATCGAGATTCCGATCAGCGTCGACGACGTCGACGGCAATCCGGTCGAACTCAGCTTCACCGGCTTGCCACGCTTCGCCAGCTTCATCCGCAACCCGTCCGACAGCTTCGGCAGGATCACCGGCGTGCTGCGCTTCACGCCGGGCGAAGGGGATCGCGGCGACTACGCCATCATGGTGTCTGCCAGCGACAACGGCGATGGCAACGCGAATCAGGTTCTGACCCAGGCCAAGGGCTTCGTCCTTACGGTTCGCAGTGTCAGCGAAGCGCCGGTCGTCGTCGCGCCGAAGCAGGTCGTCGCTATCGTTGGCCAGCCGCTGTCGGTGGCGTTGTTGGCTGCCGACCTCGACCAGGATGCCTTGACCTGGGCAGCCGAAGGCTTGCCTATCGGGGCCGCGTTCACCCCGTCCGAGCAGTACGGCCATGCCACACTGAGTTGGACTCCGACCGCAGATGACATCGGTAGCCGTGACATCGTTCTTAGCGTGACCGACCAAGGCCTGCCGCCCCAGGATGCGGGCTACACCAATCCGGCCAATCCGCTGCCCAACGTCACCCGCCATACGTTGCGTATCGTCGTGCGCGAAGCCAACCAGGCGCCAGCGTTGCTGGGCCTGGAAATCAATGGTCAGCAAAGGGCCGACAGCGGCGCCGCCGATGCCTCCACGCCGGTACGCATCGAGGCCGCCGAAGGCGTTCCCCTGAGCGTCACGCTCTACGGTCACGATGCCGATGGAGACCACCTTGACTGGCGCGCCCTCGACCTTCCGCGCGGCTTGGTCTTTGCGCCCGCGGCCGACGGCAGCAGGGCCACGCTCGCCTGGACACCGGACTTCTTCGCCGCGCAGGACGGCAACACTGGTACTCCGGGACTGTGGCGCTTCACCATCGGGGCCAGCGACGGTGCGGCGCATTTCACCCGCACGCTGGAAATCCAGGTTGCCAACGTCAACCAGGCCCCGCGCATTCTGCCGTTGCCGCTGCAACTCGTCCGTGAAGGCGAGACCATCGGCTTCACCGTGCGCGCGGCTGACGCCGACCTTGATGCCCTGCAGCTCTCACTGCTCCATGACGAAGACACGCCGGCCGGCATCTCCTTCGACGCGGCCACTGGCTACTTCGAGTGGATGCCGGGCCAGGATACCGTCGACAACGTAACGGCCAGCGACAAGGCGTATACCTTCACTTTCCGCGTCACCGACGGCAGCGCCAGCCATGAGCAAAAGGTGCAACTGAGGGTTTTCGACCTGAACCGTGCGCCGACCATCATGGCGACCAACCACGCCGTGGCGATCGGCGATACCCTAAGCATCCCGCTGACCTCCGGTAGGATCGACAACGGCATCGTCATCGCCGACCCCGATGGGGCGGCGCAGACGCAGGCTCTCGTTGTCAGCTTCTCTGGGTTGCCCGAAGGGGCGGTCTACGATGCCCAGAGCCGGCGCCTGACCTGGATGCCAGGCCCTGGCCAGATCGGCGATCACACAGTTACCGCCACGGTGTCCGATGGCCGTGACCAGCGTAGTGAAACCTTCGTTCTGCGCGTGGTGGCCGATGCATCCGCCAACGCGCCAAGCATCACCGTCAGCACCACGCCTGCTACGCCCTCCGTGCCGGGCCAGAGCATTGTCGCCACCGTGCGCGCCGAGGCCTGGGGTGGCATCGCCAGCCTCGTCGCCGAGCGGCGAAATGGCGAGAGTGGCACTTGGGAGCCGCTGGCACTGGACGCCGCGGGCCGCCTGCGGCTGACGGCCACACAGCCCGGTCTCATCGAGCTGCGTGTCACCGCTACCGACCGGGACGGCTTTGCCAGCACCCAGACGCACAGCATTCGCGTCAAGGATCCGGCCGACACCGCAGCGCCGCAACTGGGCTGGGGTGGAGCGCTCGCGGGCGCCAGTGCGAACGGCCAGCCGCGCGTACTCACCGACCTGACGGCACTCACCGCCAACATCGCCGAGACCCAGCTCATGGGCTGGCGCCTGCAGCTCGCACAGGCAGGCGGCGATGCCTGGCAAACCCTGGCCGAGGCAACCAGCCCCGCCACCTCGGTGAACCAGGCCCTGTCCTTGGCCTCGCTGGACCCGCGCCTGTTGCAGAACGGCGTCTACCAGCTACGCCTCAGCGCCTGGGACCTGGCCGGCCGGACTAGCGAAATCGGCGCCGGCATCGTCGTGGACAGCGCCGACAAGACCTTCGCCAGCCAGAAGGTCGCCGACGCGACCGTGACGCTGGGCGGGCACACCCTGGCACTCGCACGCGAGTGGAGCGGGGCAGTGCAAACCGACACCCGAGGTGGCGACTTCGGCAACTGGCGCTTGCCACTGCTGGATACCCGCCTCACCAGCGACCAGCCGGCCACGCTGCCATCCGGTGCCACCGCGCCGTGGCGCGAGGGTGCCCGTCTCTGGCTCAGCGTGCCGGCCAGCCTGGCCGACGCGCATGCCGGCATGGCGCACCTGGCCTTTACGCTGGGCACCACCCTTGAGCGCCTGGGTACGGAACCGGACGCACCGCAGGTCTGGCATCCGCTGTTCAGCAACGACCAGGGCTGGCAACTGCAGGCCCATGGTCAGGCAGGGGCGGTGCGCCCCGACAGCCTGGTTCGCCTGGGCGACAACCTCTACGACCAGGCCACCAGCCTGCCGTGGGTACCTGCTGCCTATACCCTGACCGCACCGGACGGCACCCGCTATACCCTTGATGCTCAGGGCCGCGTGGAGCGCGTGGCATTCACCGATGGCCAGGCGTGGCTCGTATCGGATGCCGGCATCGTTGCCGAAGGTGGCGATCCGAACCAGCGCATCGACATCCATCGCGACTCGGCTGGGCGCATTGCCCGCATCCTCCTGCCGGATGGCGGTGATGGCCGTACCGCTATCGCCTACCGTTACGATGGGGAGGGCCGGCTCAACTTGGTTCGTCACCTGAACGACACCGGGCTGGGCACACCCATCGCCTACGACAGCACGGGCGAACCCGTGGGCGGGCCGTTGACCGCCAACCTGGGTGCCATAGTGAACTGGGGCACGGCCAACACCAACCAGTGGAGTGGCACGCTGGCCGAAGGGTCGGGGGCTACCCTGGCCTTCACCGTGCGCGAAAGCGAAATCGCCTCCACCGTCCACACACCGGGCGGGCAGGGTGCGGTCATCCTGGCGCTGGAAACCGCGCTCCCCGGCGACGCGGTGATCGAAGTCAGCGGTGCCCAGGTCATCGGGACCGCCACCGTGGATGGCAAGGTCACCCGCTTGCTGCGCGTTACCGAAGCCGGCGTCAAGCTCATCCGCGTCAGCGGCGCGGGCGAGGCCCAACTGCGCCTGAGTCTGGCCGGCGACCTCAACCGCGACGGCCAGGTCGATGGCGCCGACAGCACGTTGTGGGATCAACTGCGCCAGGCCGGCAATGCCGCGGGTGACTTGACCGGCGACGGCCTCGTCAACACCGCCGACCGCCAGGTGCTCTACGCCAACAGCGGCTTCGCCGCCAACCAGGCGCCGGTCGCGCAAGTGCAGCCGGCAGCGCTCAAGACCCACACCGACCTCGATTTGCGAGCGGTCCTTGCCAGCATCGCCGAGGATCTGGAAGGCGACGTCGTCTTCTGGCGCGTATTGGGCAGTACCCACGGCACCGCCACCCTCGATGCGGACGGCGTGACACTGCGCTTCACCCCCGAGGCGGGCTATAGCGGCGAAGCCAGCATCCGCCTGCAAGCCGACGATGGCTTCGCAGCGGGCGCGCCGATCGAACTCAAGGTGAACGTCAGTGGCGCGAAGCTGTTGCAGATCAACATCGAGCGATTGGCGTCTCTGCACCAAGGCACCGCGCGGCAGTTGGAGGTCACCGGAGACTTCGAGGATGAACAGGGCGTTACGCTCATGGCGGGTTATCTCGATTATCTGTCCACGGATGGCAACGTGGTCGAGGTGCTCGCAGACGGCAGCCTGCGCGGCAAAGCCGATGGCACGGCAACCGTCAAGGTCAGCGCACGAGGCCTGGAAGCCGTGAACGCCATCACCGTCAACAGGGACGGTGTGAATCATATGATCGACGCCTATGACAACGAACTTGACCTCTTTCCGCCGTTCTTCAACCTCGCTGCCGAGGTAGGTCGGCGCCAGATCGACGTGCATGCATTCGCCCGCAATGGGCTGGGGGCGGATCTCCATACAGCAGTCGATACGCAGTACTACGTCAGCGACCCGGCTGTTGTTGAGGTGACCGCCGATGGCCTGGTCATCGCCAGATCGCCGGGGCAGGCCGTCATCACGGTCATCCACGAAGGCAAGCAGGGGCTCATCCGGGTCAATGTGACGCCGTTACGCACCGGGGCAGTGGAGGTTCTTGCCAGTGGAGGTATTTCACTGGCGGATCAGATGGGCAACATTCTCAGCATCGCCCCTGGCAGTCTTTCGGCAGACACTACCGCGTCGATCCAGAGTGTTGCATTGGACAGCCTGGCCACACCGCTACCGATGCCTGAACTATTGCAGACACTCGCCGCAGTCGACATCGATCTGCGCGGTGCGACGGTCAGCATGCCAATGCAACTGGCGCTCGACGTCGACAATCCACTCGATGCGGCCACGGGCCTGCCCACTCGCTATGAGGTGGGCACCGAGGTTTATTTCATGCGCGAGGGCACCATCACACTGGCCGATGGTTCCATCAAACCGACCTGGTGGATCGTGGACAACGGTGTTATCGGCAGCGACGGCAAGGCTTACACCGCCAGCCCGCCTTATGAAGGTATGACCGTGGGCGGCAGGATGATCGTGACCGTTGGGCCCAAAGGTCATTACTTTGAAGAGAAGACCGGTGCCTTGCGCCTGCAGGGAACGGGCGTGGACTTCAACGCCTTCTTCTCCGAGATCGGTCACGTCGCCATGATGACCATTCCGTTGGGAGCTCCTCTCGCTGCCTTGGGCATTCTGGCGTCGGCGCCGCAGTACCTTACGGCCATCACCTACAGCCTGGCCGGAACCTATCAGGCGAACATCCCGACGGATGCCCTGAACGATCCACAGCAGACTGTGGAATTCCCCACGCCTCCGAGTTTCAGCGCGAACGACGTGACTCCGCGCATCAGTTCGGCCACCTACGATTCGCAGACGCGTGAACTCGTCCTCAGTGGCGCCAATCTGTATCCGGCACAAGGTGGCGGTGGTTTCGACTTCCGCCTCTGGCTACAACCCATAGGCAACCAGCTTACCCAGCCTTCACTGTCGGTGGAGCGCGGCCTGACCTGGCAGTCGTTCCACGTCACCCCGTCTGGCAATCAGATCCGCTTCACGGTTCCGGAGCACATCGCGCTGTCACAGCATCTGATCCATATCGAACGCACGACGCGCCAGCCCAATGCACAGGGCGTCGAGGGCGCTGGATCTAGGGTCGAGAGCCTGCCGATTCGTGTCTGGAGTGACCCTAGCCGCGATACCTTCATCACCGATGCCAACAGCATCCAGGTGTTCCGCGGTACCGGGAGTGCCTCCCAGACCAACAGCGCGCCGATCGCGTTGCAGTATCAGATCACCGAGGATGAACGCGGTCAGCCGCTGGATATTGCCCGCTCGGCGTCGGACAACGTCGCCTTCAGCACGGATGGCGCGCTGGCGTTCGTCGCCGGAGGAGACATCGCCAACGGCAGCACCGTGAAAATCTACGTGGTCGATACCTTTACCCGCGAGGTCGCCTTCACCCTTGAATTGAACAGTAATGCCCGTGGGCGGATCAGCCAGATGGTCAGCAACAATGGCTGGCTCTACGTTTCCCTGGCTTCGAATCGCTACGGTACGGGCGGTCTGGTTCGGATCAATATCGACCCGACCAGTGCCAGCTTCCTCAAACAGCAACAGAGCATCTACCAGCCAGGCCTGCCGACCGAGGGCTATCGTGGCATCGCGATAAACGCCTCGTCCTATCTGGGGGCTATCAACGAGTCCGGTAGGGTTCGTATCTTCGACCTCAACCGGATTCCCACGAGCGACACTTCGTTCGCCAGGGTCGATTACGGTGCTGTGGTCGATGTCGACCTGAACGACGTCCGTACCACCGCCAACAACTCGCGCAGAGGGGGCACGGCAACCTTCATCGCGGCTGGAGACTCCCCAGGCGAGTTCCTGGCCTCTGACCCGCGTTCCTATTCCAAGGGGTTGGTGAGAATCCTTGTCAAGACCGACGGTTTTGGCAATCTTGGCGGCACGGCGGACAACGTCGAAGTGATTTCGATGAGTGGCGCGACCGAGTTCACCTCTGCCTACAAGAAGTTCCGCCAGAACGTTCTGACCAGCTCCGACATCGTGGTGGTCAATTACCAAGGGGAGGAGTACGCCCTGGTGGCGGACGACAACTGGTATTTCACCGACCCGGTGCTGACCGAGCCGGGCGAGCTGCCGCCCTATCAGATCGGCGGCAAGATCGGCGTGGTCAGGAACCCCTTCGCCGAGGGCGGCAAGCCTGCGGAATACCTGGGGGCGACCTCGCCCATTCCAGGCAGCGCCATCCAGCGCATTGGCCTGGCCGCGGACGGGACGTTGTACGCATCGGTGTGGAACCACACACCGAACTACGACTTCTTTGCGCCGACCAGCCACTCGCTGTTCACCTGGAACGCCGCAGCCCTGGTGCAGGCAGCCATCCAGGCCAATACCCCGGAGCACAAAGCGCGGGTGGAAGCAGCCGGGCGCCTGGTCGGCAGCTTGCCCATCGACCGCAACGTTCCCGTGGGGGGAGACGGCAGCAACGGTTTCGGCTCGCAGATACCCGAGGTTACGGCTTCGCGTTACGACCAGGTCGTTGCAGGCCAGAACTTCAACTGGTTATGGGGCCTGTCGTCGTTCGTGCCGCGTGGAGCGTCGATCGAACTCAGCGACACCTCGGTACCGGTACCGCAGCTAGAAATGGTCGTGGCCGAACCGCCACTGATCCAACTCGAAAGCACCTGGAGCAATCCCGAAGATGGCCTGGTGGTCACGCTGCTCAAGAAGGGCTTCGATGCGTTGGTCACCGGCGGCTACTTCGAGCGCTACGAGGAGCGCGTGCAGAAGTACAACAGCGGCGAGATCAGCTATAACGCCTTTAGCCGCAGCAATTTCACGGATGTAATGGCGACCGGCTATGCGAGCAAGATTCAGTTCAGCTCAGGCGGCACGGCGGTGCAGGTTTCCAGCGCGGCCAAGGGGTGGTTGACCAAGCTCCTGGGCGGGGCCGTTGGTGCCGCTGCCTCCGGCATGGCGGCGGAAACCTTGATCCAGGCAGGGCTGAACAACATCTATGCGCTTACCAATGGCAAGGATGGGCAGAAGGATATTGATATGGAAAAAGTGCTGTTGACCGGCGTTGTCGCTGGTGGCATCGGCGGCACGCTGTCCGTGGCACCCGAAATTGCCTCCAGCTTCTTCAACAAGCTCGGCGAATTCGTCGGGCTGGGTCTGAAGAAGAACAAGGTGATCGAAGGCGCTGCAACCTTCGATAATGCTTTGTCGATCCAACTGCTGACGCCGCAGGGCAAAGCCACCTCGGCGGCTATCACCGACCCTGGCGTCATTCGCATCGGTAGCAAGACGGAAGTGCGCATTGGCGATGAGTTGGTCTTCACCACCCCCGCCGAGAAATCCATGGGTTTGGCACAGGCTGCCCAGTGGTACCGCGAGCAGGCGGCGAGCATCGCCAAGGTTCTTGCACGCTCCGATTTGCCGGCGGATCTGAAGATGCTGCAAGCCTACAAGTTGCGTGAGGCACAGCAGCAAGGCGCCATGAACGCCTTGATCGAACCGGGTATCGCCGCGGAGTTCGCCAGCCGGTTCCGGCTCGAACCGCTGCAGAAAATGGTTCAGGACGCGATCAACGAGCTGAAACTATCGGGCAAGGCCTTGTTCGAGGCCATTGCCGCCAAGTTGTCCAAGGTCGATGAGGATATTCGCTACCCGGCGCAGGCGGGTGGGTGCTTTATCAAAGGCACGCGTGTTTATACGAGGGAAGGTAAGAAGCCGATTGAGGAAATTCAGGTAGGGGATTGGGTACTTTCCAGCCCCGAAGACGGTTCTGGCGAGCCGGAATACAAGCGTGTGGTCAGAACCTTTGCGCATGATCCCCAACCTATTTTCAAGATCAGTATTTGTCCGGAAGGCTGGGTTTTCCCTGCCCCTACTTATTTCGTGGTGGCGACAGGAAACCATCCCTTCTGGGTAGAAGGCGTCGGCTGGACGCGTGCCGATGAGCTCAAACTCTATCAATGGCTACGTCAAGGTGATGGCGGTAGGGCCTATGTAGGTGGCGTAAGTCGTATATATCGAACGAGTCAAGATGGTATTGGCTGGATCAAAGGTACGAATAGTTTGGAGGAGAGGGGTACAGTCTTCGACTATGTTAATTACGCTGCTGTCGATGATTCTCTGGCAGAGAAACTTCGCTATCTTCCCAGTGAGGTACTGGCGAGCGATGACCCTTATCTGCGCGTGCCAGTTTTCAATCTCGAGGTTGAGGACTTCCATACCTATTACGTAGGCGGAAAGCATGGCTTCTGGGTTCATAACACGAACTGCGAGGGGGTTCGGCTGGCTAACGGCGAAGGCGTACTGCCGAAATTTGAAACCCCACGTTATGACGGTGATGCCCATTTGGATAAGGCGATCGCCGAAGGGGTTCAGGAGCTGGAGGGCTATGTCGTCATTCGCGCTGACAGCAGCGGTCTTCGGAGCCAATATAAGGAGATGATCGACAAGTTCGATATTGATGTGCCGGATCGTTATTTGCAGCCCTGGCTCCAGTACGAAGATGGGGTGGTAGGACGAATCGTCGATGCCGAGGGTTTCCGCCAGGAGTATTCCGTTCTATTCAAGAAGTCGGCAGATATGACGGATAAGCAAAAACCATACATTCGAGTCGAGGGACGGGAGGAAACGGGTGATATAACCATCTTCGTAGACCGTAAGCTGACGGCGGGACGGTTCTTCCCATCGGAGAATGGGGCCGTCAAAGCCGAAGATATTGGAAAATACCTGGGTGAGCGAGCACATACTGATGTACAAGATGCGTTGGAGTTGCTCTGGCGTGTGACCTTGACATTGGAGCAAAACCCTAGTTTTAACTGGCGCTTCGAGATGCCGGCACTCAAATCCAGTCTGGGGGAGGGGGTGGATCCCTTACTACGTGCTCCCGGCAAGCAGCTCGAGGCGCTATTCGAGGGGATTCGTCAAGGCAAAATTACCTTCTCCGAGTGGAAAGCGAATGTCTTTGACGAAGAGATCGGGGATTTCGTTGATAAGGCGGTGCCCGACGAAGCGCTGGCCTATCGGATGGAGCGGATCAGGGCCATGCTCACTGTAGAGGCCCCTCGCATTGAATTGCGCGCCGTCGAGCAACTTAGGCCACAAAACCAGAACGTCAACTACGAAGGCAGCGGTATCGGCGTCACTCCACTTCAACTGGCGGATATCGAGCGGGTATTTGCGCAGGCCCGGCAATATTGGCTCGATGCGGGCGCATCGCCAACGCTTCTGGATGGCGTGGAGATCGCCATTACCGATCTGGCCGATGGCTTGGCCGGCTTTACCCAGGGCAAGAAGATCGCGCTGGACGTCACGGGTGCTGGCTGGGGCTGGTTCGTGGACACCAGCGCCGGCGACAACAGCGAGTACGTGGCCACTGCCCAGGATCAGGTATTCAGGGCGTCCGAAGGCAGCCCTGCGGCTGGCAAGATTGATCTGCTCACTGTGCTGATCCACGAGTTGGGCCACGTTGTCGGTTTGCCATCCGTGGTGAGCGAGGCTGGCGTGATGGGGCAATACCTCTCGCCGGGCATGCGCAGGCTGCCCAGCGCCGCCGACATTGCCGCCCTGCAGGACAAGCAGTCCTTCGTACAGCGCGGCATGAGCTACGTGACTATCGGCACCGCCGACGAGGCGGCTGGCGTGCCAGCGCTTGCCTATAACGAGGCGGCGCAGCAGACCGACCTGGATGCTCTGTCGGCGTTCGATCCCACGGCATGGGCCGTGGCCGGTGCCGCCAGCACGGTGGGGAATGTCATCCACCTGCACGAAGCCGTGCAGGCGCAATCGAGCGCACGGCAGCGTTTTGTCGTCGGTGCCAACGACCGCTTCCTCTCCTTTACGGTCGCTCCTACGCTGGTGCGGGACGATGGGCCGCAGGACGCCTTTGAAGTCGCACTGATCGACGCCAGTACCGGCCTGTCGTTGCTGGGCGCTACTGGCTTGAGCCGTAACGACGCCTTCCTCAACCTCCAGGCCGACGGCAGTGAGTATAAGGCCTCGGGCGTCACCACGATCCGCAACGCAGACGGCAGCCGCACGGTGCTGGTGGACCTGTCTGGCATCGCCGCGGGCACCGTGGTGAATCTTTCCTACGACCTGATCGGTTTCGGTCGCGGCGCGGCCGCTACCAGCAGCCAGGTCACGGTGCGCGACCTGCGCCTGGGCATGCCGCAGGAGGCGCGTGACGACGTGGCGGCCACCGCCGAAGATACGCCGGTGGATATCGATGTGGTCGCCAACGACCTCGGCGCCGATCAGGCGGGCATGCGACCGGTGGTCGTCACCGGCCCGGCCCATGGCACCCTGGCGCTGACGGCCGAGGGCCGCCTGCGCTACGTGCCGGCCGCCGACTGGTCGGGTGAGGACAGCTTCACCTACCGGCTCAGCGATGGCCAACTGGAATCCAACCTGGCCAGCGTGACGATCAGCGTCTCCCCGGTGAACGACGCACCGCTAGTGGCTGACGCCCGCTTTACCCTGGAGGAAGACAGCACCCTCGCCATCGACCTGCTGGCCCTTGCCAGCGATATCGAAGGCGATGCCCTCATCGTCGAGATCGTGGCCGGCCCGCAGCATGGTCAGTTGGTGATGAATGCCGATGGCCGCTTCACCTACACCCCTGACCCTGACTGGAACGGCACCGATGGCTTCACTTACC
>NZ_JBQLIX010000046.1:0-40324 GCF_052156495.1 Pseudomonas sp. NCHU5216
GGGGCCAAGCCTTTTTGCCTTCTTTTGTGGCGTTTGACAAAAGAAGGTCGCCGGGGGGCGAAACGGGAAACATCAGCTAAACACCGATAAGCAACTTGAGCACTCAAAACAACCGAGCCAACACACAAACTTGCCAGTCCGGTATCAACCGAAACTCCGTCCCCCAAAAAGAAAACCCGCTCATGGGAGCGGGTTTCTCTCGTAGCAGGAAAGCCGACTTAAACCAGCTTTTCCAGCTCCGGCACAGCCTCGAACAGGTCAGCCACCAGGCCGTAGTCGGCGACCTGGAAGATCGGCGCCTCTTCGTCCTTGTTGATCGCGACGATCACCTTGGAGTCCTTCATACCGGCCAGGTGCTGGATGGCACCAGAAATACCGACGGCGATGTACAGTTGCGGTGCGACAATTTTGCCGGTCTGGCCGACCTGCATGTCGTTCGGTACGAAGCCGGCGTCCACGGCGGCACGGGAAGCCCCAACGGCAGCGCCGAGCTTGTCGGCCAGCGCGTAGAGGTGCTTGAAGTTGTCGCCATTGCCCATGCCACGGCCGCCGGAGACGACGATCTTGGCAGCGGTCAGTTCGGGGCGGTCGGACTTGGCTAGCTCTTCACCGACGAAGGCGGACTTGCCGGCATCGGCCGGGCCGGACACCGCTTCGACGGCAGCGGAACCACCTTCGGCAGCGGCCGCATCGAAGCCAGTGGTACGCACGGTGATCACCTTGACGGCAGCCGAGGACTGCACGGTGGCGATGGCGTTACCGGCATAGATCGGACGCTTGAAGGTGTCGGCGCTCTCGACGGCGACGATCTCGGAGATCTGGTCGACGTCCAGTTGTGCGGCCACGCGCGGCAGGTAGTTCTTGCCGTTGGTGGTGGCGGCAGCCAGGATGTGGCTGTAGTTCTTGCCCAGCTCGGCGATCAGCGGTGCGACGTTTTCCGGCAGTTGATGCGCGTAGGCGACGTCGTCAGCCAGCAGTACCTTGGCCACACCTGCAACCTTGGCAGCGGCTTCGGCAGCGGCAGAAGCGTTGCTGCCGGCAACCAGCACGTGGATGTCGCCGCCGATCTTCTGCGCGGCAGTGACGACGTTGAGGGTGGCGGGCGCCAGAGCGGCGTTGCTGTGTTCAGCGATAACCAGGATAGCCATTTAGATTACCTTCGCCTCGTTCTTCAGTTTCTCGACCAGTTCAGCCACGGACTTGACCTTGACACCAGCGCTGCGAGCAGCCGGCGCTTCGACTTTCAGGGTCTTGACGGTGGACGCGGTGGAAACGCCCAGGGCGTCCGGGGTAACGGTTTCCAGCGGCTTCTTCTTGGCCTTCATGATGTTCGGCAGCGACGCATAGCGCGGCTCGTTCAGGCGCAGGTCGGTGGTGACGATGGCCGGCAGGTTGAGGGCCACGGTCTGCAGACCGCCATCGATCTCGCGAGTGACGTTGACCTTGTCACCAGCCACTTCCACCTTGGAGGCGAAGGTGCCCTGAGCGTAGCCGCTCAGTGCGGCCAGCATCTGGCCGGTCTGGTTGTTGTCACTGTCGATGGCCTGCTTGCCGAGGATCACCAGTTGCGGTTGCTCCTTGTCGACCACGGCCTTGAGCAGCTTGGCCACGGCCAGGGAATTCAGCTCGTCGGCGGACTCCACCAGGATGGCGCGGTCGGCGCCGAGCGCCAAGGCAGTACGCAGTTGTTCCTGAGCGGCAGTCGGGCCAATGGAGACGACGACGATCTCGCTCGCCACGCCCTTCTCCTTCAGGCGTACGGCTTCTTCCACGGCGATTTCGCAGAAGGGGTTCATGGACATCTTGACGTTGGCGAGGTCGACGCCGCTGTTGTCCGCCTTGACGCGAACCTTGACGTTGTAGTCGACCACTCGTTTGACAGCTAC
Organism: Pseudomonas sp. NCHU5216; assembly: GCF_052156495.1. Classification (NCBI taxonomy): domain Bacteria; kingdom Pseudomonadati; phylum Pseudomonadota; class Gammaproteobacteria; order Pseudomonadales; family Pseudomonadaceae; genus Pseudomonas; species Pseudomonas sp. NCHU5216. The sequence continues at coordinate 1,887 of NZ_JBQLIX010000046.1, forward strand.
AAGAACCTTCATGGATTCCTCGTTACTCTCCGGTGAATAAGAATGTCGCCAAGGCGAACCTGGCCAGTGATGCAGATCGGCCAGAATCAGCCTTCAGCCCAGACGGCGAGCGCAAAACCGCCCGTATCTTGACCCCGCGACCTGACTCGGTCAATACGGCGAACTGGCCGGTCATCCGCGATGTAGTAGGATTCTAGCAGGCCTACAGAAAATTCAAACAAACGTTTGTATTGGCCCGCTGGGAGGGTGTAGATATAATGCCGCAGCACTCAGGGAGACGAGTTGCGCCCTCCAATATAAAACATCGAAGAGCCTTGAGTAGGAGATAGCCTGTGGAACGCGAATTTATGGAGTTCGACGTCGTCATCGTCGGCGCCGGCCCGTCTGGCCTTTCCGCCGCCTGCCGACTGAAACAGAAAGCCGCCGAAGCGGGCCAGGAGATCAGCGTCTGCGTGGTCGAAAAAGGCTCCGAAGTCGGCGCTCACATCCTCTCTGGCGCGGTCTTCGAGCCTCGCGCCCTGAACGAATTGTTCCCTGACTGGAAAGAACTGGGCGCCCCGCTCAACACCCCGGTCAAGGGTGATGACATCTACCTGCTCAAGGACGCCGAAAGCGCCGTCAAGCTGCCCGGCTTCTTCGTGCCCAAGACCATGCACAACGAGGGCAACTATATCATCTCCCTCGGCAATCTGTGCCGCTGGCTGGCCCAGCAGGCGGAGAACCTGGGCGTGGAAATCTACCCCGGCTTCGCCGCTCAGGAAGCCCTGATCGACGACAACGGCGTGGTGCGCGGCATCGTCACTGGCGACCTGGGCGTCGACCGCGAAGGCAACCCCAAGGAAGGCTACTACACCCCTGGCATGGAGCTGCGCGCCAAGTACACCCTGTTCGCCGAAGGCTGCCGTGGCCATATCGGCAAGCAACTGATCAAGCAGTACAAGCTCGACAGTGAAGCCGACGCCCAGCACTACGGCATCGGCATCAAGGAAATCTGGGACATCGACCCGGCCAAGCACCAGCAGGGTCTGGTGGTACACACCGCCGGCTGGCCGCTGGACATCATGGGCAAGGAAAACACCGGCGGCTCCTTCCTCTATCACCTGGAGAACAACCAGGTGGTGGTCGGCCTGATCGTCGACCTGTCCTACGCTAACCCGCACCTGTCGCCCTTCGACGAGTTCCAGCGCTACAAGCACCACCCGGTGGTCAAGCAGTACCTGGAAGGCGGCAAGCGTGTCGCCTACGGCGCTCGCGCCATCTGCAAGGGCGGCCTGAACTCGCTGCCGAAGATGGTCTTCCCCGGTGGCGCGCTGGTCGGCTGCGACCTCGGCACCCTGAACTTCGCCAAGATCAAGGGCAGCCACACCGCCATGAAGTCCGGCATGCTGGCTGCCGATGCCATCGCCGAAGCCCTGGCCGCCGGCCGTGAGGGCGGCGACGAGCTGACCAATTACGTCGAGGGCTTCAAGGCCAGCTGGCTGTACGACGAACTGTTCCGTAGCCGCAACTTCGGCGCGGCCATCCACAAGTATGGCACCCTGATCGGCGGCGGCATCAACTGGCTGGATCAGAACGTCTTCGGTGGCAAGGCGCCCTTCACCCTGCATGACAACAAGCCGGATTATGCCTGCCTCAAGCCGGCAGCCGAGTGCGCCAAGATCGACTACCCCAAGCCGGACGGCAAACTGAGCTTCGACAAACTGAGTTCGGTGTTCCTTTCCAACACCAACCATGAAGAAGAGCAGCCCTGCCACCTCAAGCTCACCGACCCGAGCATCCCGATCGAGAAGAACCTGCCGCTGTACGACGAACCGGCGCAGCGCTACTGCCCCGCCGGCGTATACGAGGTGGTGACGCAGGAAGACGGCGAGAAGAAGTTCCAGATCAACGCGCAGAACTGCGTGCACTGCAAGACCTGCGACATCAAGGATCCGGCGCAGAACATCACCTGGGTGGCACCGGAAGGCACCGGCGGGCCGAATTACCCCAACATGTAATATCGTCACGCTCGACCCACGATGCCCCTGAAGGAAACTTCAGGGGCATCGGCGTTTATGGGCATCGGCTTAGCTCGGCGCAGCATCCGCCTATTCAAAGCACCACGTTCAGACATTGCCCGGCGTGATAGAGGGAGAAACCCGCTTCGTAGAGGCAGCTCCTCACCTGCGGCATCGAGACCACCTGCATGGGCTCGAAAGGCAGCGGCAGTGACTCGGGATCATCGTGCAGCAGGAAATCCGCCAGCGCCTGGCCGATCACCGTGCCAGTGGTATTCCCCCGACCATTGTAGCCAGCCACCGCGACCAGGCCGGCAGCAGGTTGGAACAGGTGCATCAGGTGATCCGGGGTGAAATCGATGCAGCCGGTCCAGTGCATCTGCCACTGCACAGGGCCCAGCTCAGGGAAATAGTGCTGCTGAATGCGCTCGGCCCAGCGCCGCACGAACCAGTCGGGCTTGTCGCTCGCCTTGCCCAGGCTGCCCAGTAACAAACGACCTTCGGCATCACGGCGAATGCTGCTGAGTACCGTGCGGGTGTCCCAGGAGCCCTGGCCGTACTTGAGGATGGCGTCAGCCGCCGCGCCACTCAGAGGCACTGACGCCACCTGGTAGTAATAACCGCGAAAGAAACTGCGGCGCTGCTCGGTCCACTCGCCTTCGGTGTAGGCGCCGGTGGAAATCACCACCTGCCCGGCACTTACCTCGCCAGCTGCGCTGCGTACCAGCCAATCGCCGCCCTGGCGCTGGAGCTGGCTGACAGGCGTCTGCTGCAACAGTACACCTCCCAGGCGCTGCACGGCCTGCGCCAGGCCAAGGGTGTACGCCATGGGGTTGATGGTGCCAGCACGGCGGTCGAGCAGCGCAGCCGTGACCTTGTCGGTACCGCAATGGTCGACACAGGCCGCGCCGGTCAGCAACTCGACATCGGCACCACGGCGCCGCCACTGCGCCTCACGGGCGCGCAGGTCGACCAGGCCGGCCTCATTATGTGCCATGTGCAAAGAGCCATGATTGAGAGCCTGACAGTCGATGGCGTAGCGACGAATCTGCTCGAATACCTTGCCTGGCGCTTGCCCCAACGCCTGGTTGAGACGCTCACCGCGCGCCTTACCCAGTCTCGCCTCGACATCGTCAGGCTTGATCCAGGTACCGGCATTGACCAGACCGACATTGCGCCCGGAACCACCATGCCCCACCTCATGCGCTTCCAGCACGCAGACCGAGCGCCCTTGCTCCAGCAGGCGCAGCGCCGCGCTGAGCCCGGTGATACCAGCACCGATCACACAGACGTCGACCTTGACGCTGCCGTGCAGAGCAGCGGCTTCGATACGCCTGGGTGTGGTCTTTTCCCATAGGCAGCCCTGTTGAAAACTCTTCATCTCATCCATTTGCTCAGCATCCACGCCAGTTGCCGCAGTCATAGGTGTTGCCCTCGCATGCCAGGGGCTGGCTCAACGTTGCGAAGCAGGCGCTGCATAGCGTTCGATAGCAGCGGAGCGCTTGTCTGACTGCACCTCGAGCCTGGGCATGAACTTGCCGGTAGCGGCCCAGATCAGCCCGAACACGGGCGATAACCAGCAGGCGAAAGCGACGGGCGCATAGAGCACGGTAGGCACCCCGAGCGACGCGGAAACGAAAGCACCGCCCATGTTCCAAGGGATCAGCGGTGAACAGAGCGTGCCGCAATCCTCGATGCTGCGTGACAGCACGGTCGGCTTGTAGCCCATGGCCGTGTACTTGTCCTTGAGCAACTGCCCCGGTAATACCAAGGAGGTGTAGACATCGCCCACCAGGGTGCCAACGCCCAGCACGCTGGTGTGGCTGCTCAGCACCAGCAGGAAGCGCCCCCTGATCACCTGATCGAGCTTCTTGCGGATGGCATCAAGAGTACCCTGGGCCTCCAGGGCACCGACGAAGGCCAAGGCGATCAAGGTCAGGGTGATCACCCAGGTCATCGACATGATGCCGCCCTTGGACAGCAACTTGTCCACCGAGGTAACGCCGGTCTGGCTGACGAAACCGTTCTGCAGCACGTTGATCAAGTCCTTGGGGGCGATACCCTGATAGAACACCGCGATGCCAGCGGCCAGCACCACCCCGGCGAACATCACCGGCAGCGCCGGCGCCTTGCGCATGGCCAGCACGATCACCACCAAAGGCGGCAGGAGGGTCAGCAGGCTGATCTTGTAGTGCTGCTCGACGCCCGCACGCATGGCTTCTATACCACCGTCATGCACCAGGTTGCCGGCATAGCTGGAGCCGATCCAGGCGTACAGCGACAACGCGATCAGCATGGCCGGCACGGTGGTCGGCAGCATGCCCTTGATATGACTCCATAGATCGGTGCCACAGACCGCCGGAGCCAGGTTGGTGGTTTCCGACAGCGGCGACATCTTGTCACCGAAGAAGGCACCGGAAACGATGGCCCCACCGGTCAGATAGGCGGGAATCCCCAGGCCTTCGCCCACCCCCATCAACGCCAGCCCCACGGTGCCGACGGTGCCCCAGGAGGTGCCGGTCATCAGCGAGATCAGCGAACAGAGCAGGCAGGTCACCACCAGGAAGCCGCCGCCCGAGAGATAGCTGAAACCGTAATAGAGCAAGGTCGGCACGGTGCCGGAAGCGATCCAGGAGCCGATCAGCATGCCAATGCACATGAGGATGAAGATGGCCGGAATACCGATCTGCACCACCTTGAACATCGAGGCTTCGATGCTGAACCAGGGGGTGCCCCGGCCTACGGCGAACAGGCCACACACCAGCACGCCAAAGGCAAGCGGTACGTGGGGAGTGAAATCTCCGAAGATGAAGAACTGAACCATCAACAGGATGGCGGTAATCACCAGGGGAGCCACTGCCACAGCAAAGGACGGTGCCTCCCTTGTCGCTTTATGAGCGTCCAAGGTCAAACTCCTTCGTGTGGTTCTGGCAGTTCTCGAAAAAGCGCTGTTGCACGCATGGCGAGCCTCTCTTGTTGTTATTGCTCTGCAGTGGCGCACCCTGCCACGCAGGAAGCGGGCAGCAACGGCCACGATCAAACTCAGTAGTGATGAACTCTCCGTGTGCGCTGCACGAAACCAGGTGCCAGGCAGGACTGCCCGGCACGCGCAGCGTGAGATCAGTCGAAGACGATCCCTTGAGCCAATGGCAGCTCACGGGAATAGTTGATGGTATTGGTCTGCCGGCGCATGTAGGCCTTCCAGGAGTCGGAGCCGGACTCGCGCCCTCCTCCGGTTTCCTTCTCGCCCCCAAACGCCCCGCCGATTTCCGCACCGCTGGTGCCGATATTGACGTTGGCGATGCCGCAGTCGCTGCCAGAGGCGCTCTGGAAACGCTCGGCCTCACGCACATCGGTGGTAAAGATGCAGGACGACAGCCCCTGTGGCACTTCGTTGTTCAACTGCAGGGCCTGCTCGAAGTCGTCGTAACTCAGCACGTAGAGAATCGGCGCGAAGGTTTCGTGACGCACCACATCGCTTTGCGCCGGCATCTCGACGATGGCCGGAGCGACGTAATAGGCGTCGGGGAACTGCTCCTGCAGACGACGCTCGCCCCCGAAGACCTCGCCCCCCTCGTCACGCGCACGGACCAGGGCATCCTGCATGGCGTCGAAGGCTTGCTTGTCGATCAGCGGGCCGACCAGATTGCCGGCACGCGGGTCGCCAATGCGCACCTTGGCGTAGGCGGCCTTGAGCCGGGCGAGCACCTCATCCTTGACCGAGCGCTGCACGATCAGACGGCGCAGCGTGGTGCAACGCTGGCCGGCCGTCCCCACTGCCGAGAACAGAATGCCCCGCACGGCCAGATCGAGATCGGCGCTGGGCGTGAGGATCATGGCGTTGTTACCGCCCAGCTCGAGAATGCTGCGCGCAAAGCGCGCCGCCACCCGTGGGCCGACTTCGCGGCCCATGCGGGTACTGCCGGTGGCGCTGACCAAAGGCACGCGCGGGTCATCCACCAGTGCCTCACCGGCCTTGGCATCACCGACTATCACCTGGCTGAGGTTCTCCGGCGCCGCGCCGAAACGCGCCAGTGCCTTGGCGAACAGGGCCTGGCAGGCCAGTGCGGTCAGTGGCGTTTTTTCCGAGGGTTTCCAGATCACCGAGTTACCGCACACCAACGCCAGCGAGGTATTCCACGCCCACACCGCCACCGGGAAATTGAAGGCGCTGATCACCCCGACCACCCCCAGCGGATGCCAGGTTTCACGCATATGGTGGCCTGGGCGCTCGGAGGCGATGGTCAGACCATAAAGCTGGCGCGACAGCCCCATGGCGAAGTCGCAGATATCGATCATCTCCTGTACTTCACCGAGGCCTTCCTGGGTGATCTTGCCGGCCTCGACCGACACCAGCTCGCCAAGCTGGGTCTTGTATTCACGCAGCACCTCGCCGAACAGACGCACCAGCTCGCCACGCCGTGGCGCAGGCACATCGCGCCAGCTCAGGTAGGCCTGGTGTGCTGCCGCAACCTTGGCCGGCACCTGCGCGGCGCTTTCCAGACTGAGCGCGGCAATCTGGCTGCCGTCGATGGGGCTATGCACGGCATGAGCGCCGCCTTGGTATGCATGGGGCTCGACCCCGAGGGCCTTGAGCAGCTCGCCAACCATGTTGTTCTCCTACATCTGCTGAGCACTGTGTTCATTGAGGGAAATCAGCATCGAGCCGATTCTTGCAAGCCAACAAACGACCTTTACGCACGACATCATTCCCCAGCAGAATGAACTCGCCCTTTCCCGCTCGCGAGATCAGCATGCCCAAGCGTCTGCTTCCCACCATGACCGCCCTGCAGTGCTTCGAGGCCGCAGCCCGCCACCTGAGCTTCACCCGTGCCGGCGAAGAGCTGTTCCTGACCCAGAGCGCGGTGAGCAAGCAGGTCGCTCAGCTCGAGGAGATGCTCCAGCACCTGCTGTTCCACCGCGTGCGTCGGCGCCTGCAACTGACTCCGGCAGGCGAGCTGTACCTGGCCGAGGTCAACAAGATCCTGACCCAGGTCGACATCTCCAGCCGCTACATACTCTCTTATGGCGGCGAAACCGAAGTGCTACGGGTGGCCACCCAGCCCACCTTCGGCGCGCGCTGGCTGATCTCCAACCTCAAGGGTTTCTCCAAACGCCACCCCAACATCCACCTCGATATCAGAAGCGAACTGGAGCCCTTCGATCTGGTGCAGGCCAAGGCGGACGTGGCCTTCTTCTACGGCCAGGGCTCCTGGCCAGGCGCCACCTGCGTCCAACTGTTCGGCGAGGACGTGGTGCCGGTGTGCTCGCCGGAGGTGCTGCGCGAGCGTTCGTTGCGTCATGCCGCCGAGCTGGCCGATTTCGTTCTGCTGCAATGCACTTCACGCCCGGAAGCCTGGCATGAATGGTTCGAGGAGCAAGGCATCGACACCGAGCACAGTTACCACGGGCCGCGTTTCGACACCTTCTACATGTGCATCCGCGCGGCCCGGGCCGGCTGCGGCATCGCCCTGGTGCCACGTTTTCTGGTCGAGGATGAGCTGCAGGACGGCAAGTTGCTGGTTCCCTGGACCCATCACAGGCCCAGCGAAGGCTCCCACTACATGGCCTATGCCGAGCAATCGATCGACATTCCCAAGGTCAGGTGCTTCGTGGAGTGGATCCTGGAAAAAGCCCGGGATCAGCAGGCCATTCGAGCAGTTCCTGAATCCCAGGAATGACCCGTTAATTTTTTTTCGTTTGTGCAGCCTTCGCGTTCCTCGTTCTCATAGAAGAAAACGCCCTCCCAGAGGAACGCCACAATGCCAATCCCCGCCTCCGTGCCAGCCGAGGGCCAAGCATGAGCCTGTCGCCCATCAGCACCTCGCTGTCCATCGTCCACCCGATCACCCTGAGCCACGGTCGCAATGCCGAGGTCTGGGACACCGAGGGCAAGCGCTACATCGATTTCGTCGGCGGTATCGGCGTGCTCAACCTGGGGCACTGCCACCCCGGCGTGGTCGCGGCCATTACCCAGCAGGCCCAGCATCTGACCCACTCGGCCTTCAACGCCGTTCCTCATCACGGCTATCGCCAGTTGATGGACACCCTGGCGAGGTTCATTCCGCTCAGCTACCCGCTGTCTGGCATGCTCACCAACAGCGGTGCAGAAGCGGCGGAAAACGCGCTGAAGATGGTTCGCGCAGCCACCGGACGCAGCGTGGTGATCGCCTTCGACGGTGGCTTTCATGGCCGCACCCTGGCCACGCTCAACCTCAATGGCAAAGTCGCCCCCTACAAACAGCGTGTCGGCGTGTTGCCTGGCTCGGTCTACCACCTGCCCTACCCCAGCGCCGACACCGGCATCAGTGTCGAGCAGGGCCTGCAAGCCCTGGAGCGACTGTTCAGCGTCGAAATCGACGTCAACGAAGTGGCCTGCATCATCTTCGAGCCAGTACAGGGCGAAGGTGGCTTCCTGGCCATGGATCCTGCGTTCGCTCAGCGCCTGCGCAGCCTGTGCGATGCCAATGGCATCCTGCTGATCGCCGACGAAATCCAGTCGGGCTTCGGTCGTACCGGCCAGCGCTTCGCCTTCACCCGTCTGGGCATCGAGCCAGACCTGCTGCTGCTCGGCAAGAGCATCGCCGGCGGCCTGCCCCTGGGCGCCGTGGTCGGACGCAAGGAATTGCTCGACAGTCTGCCCAAGGGCGGCCTCGGTGGCACCTACTCGGGCAACCCACTGGCCTGCGCCGCCGCACTGGCCAGCCTGGAGGCGATGAGTGACGAAAACCTGGCCACCTGGGGTGAGGCTCAGGCCCAGGCCATCGAACGCCGCTACGCCAGTTGGCGCGAGCGGGCGCTCAGCCCCTGCCTGGGGCGCTTGACCGGCACCGGCGCGATGCGCGGCATCGAACTGCTGACGGCAGACGGCGAGCCAGGCAGCGCACAGCTCGCCGCCCTACTCGCAGACGCCCGCCACAAGGGCCTGTTGCTGATGCCCAGCGGCAGGAATCGGCATATCATCCGCTTGCTCGCCCCCTTGACTATCGAACCGGCCTTGCTCGAACAGGGTCTGGATATCCTAGAAAACTGTCTGACCACCCTCCGCTAGCGAAGTCTTCTTGCGCCTCGATATGCGGTGTTGTGTGCGGTGTCGCTTGCGCCGTTCCGACCCAACGGCAAGCCTCGGCGCTTTCGAGAAAACGACGCGGCGCAACACTGCCCTGCTCAGCGAACTGAGCGGCCATGGCGCCCCCTGGTAGAGGGCGATATAGCTCCCGAGCACCTGCTACTCCTGCCGCAGCCAGGCAACTCGCGTAGGCGCACTGTCGCTGCAATACCCCATCCAGGCGCTGAAACGCCATCAGCAACGGCCATGAGCAGCGCCGTCCGCTCTGGGTTGCAGTGCCGGTCAGGCTGGACTCATTCCGCAGGAGAATGAAGTGCTGAGAAGATGTCGTTTGTACCGCGCCGCCGCGCTACGCAGAATCGACTGCATGTCCAGGCGTCAACACCACCGCGCATTCCAGGAGATTGCTTGCCCATGAGCCAGCCAGCGTTCATCGACCCATCCACGATTCGCGCGCAGTTCTCTCGTGCCATGTCCGCCATGTACAAGGCGGAGGTTCCGCTCTACGGCGATCTTTTGAAGCTGGTCGAACAGGTCAATCGGCAGGTGCTGCAGGAGCGCCCCGACCTGGCCGAGCAACTCAGGCGCAGCGCCGAGCTGGAGCGACTGCAGATGGAGCGCCACGGCGCCATTCGCGTTGGCACGGCCAGCGAACTGGCCACCATCGCTCGCCTGTTCGCCGTCATGGGCATGCAGCCAGTGGGCTACTACGACCTCAGCCCGGCTGGCGTACCCGTACACTCCACGGCCTTCCGTGCGGTACAGGAGGACGCCCTGCGGCGCAGCCCGTTCCGCGTATTCACTTCACTGCTGCGCCTGGAGCTGATCGACAACCCCGAACTGCGCGAACTGGCTGCCAGCCTGCTGGCCAAGCGCAATATCTTCACTCCCCGGGCACTCGAACTGATCGAACAGCATGAGCGCGACGGCGGCCTGAACGCAGCGGACGCCCAGGAGTTCGTGGCCCAGGCTCTGGAGACCTTCCGCTGGCACACCCAGGCTACCGTCAGTGCCGCCGAGTATGATCGACTGCATGCCCAGCACCGCCTGATCGCCGACGTGGTCGCCTTCAAAGGGCCGCATATCAATCACCTGACTCCACGCACCCTGGACATCGACCGGATCCAGGCCGGCATGCCCAGCCACGGCATCACGCCGAAAGCCGTGATCGAAGGGCCACCACGCCGCCAATGCCCGATCCTGCTACGCCAGACCAGCTTCAAGGCGCTCCGGGAAAAGGTCGCTTTTACCGACCCACAAGGCGCCGATGGCAGCCATACCGCGCGCTTCGGCGAAATCGAGCAACGTGGCGCGGCCCTGACCCCGAAAGGTCGTGCACTCTACGACCAGTTGCTCAATGCAGCCCGCGCCGAGCTCGGCGAGACGCCCAGCGAAGATAACGCCGCGCGCTATGCCGAGACGCTGGGCAAGCACTTCCGCGACTTCCCCGACGATTACCCGCAGATGCGTGCCGAAGGCCTGGCCTACTTCCGCTACAGCGTCACCGAGCTGGGCCTTGCCGCGCGCACCGACGGCGAGCGTCCGCGTACGCTGGAGGCGCTGATCGCCGCCGGCCATGTCCGCTTCGATCCTTTGATCTACGAGGATTTTCTGCCCGTCAGCGCCGCTGGCATCTTCCAGTCCAACCTCGGCGACGACGCGCGAGCCAGCTATACCATCAGCTCCAGCCAGGCAGACTTCCAGGCCGCCCTCGGCGCCCAGATACTCGACGAACTGCAGCTCTACGCCGCCACTCAGCAGCGCTCGCTGGACGAGTGCCATGCCCGGCTCGGGCTCTGAGCCATTCGCCATCGGGTGCCCGGCAGTCGTGCTTCGACAACCGGGCACGAAACTCTTATGACAGGGCACCTTGAACAGCAGCGCGCAGACGCCGCTCAATCCTGATAGATCATCTTGCGGCTCATGCCGCCGTCGATGACGAATTCCTGCCCGGTGACGAAAGCGGCCGCATCGGACAGCAGCCAGGCCACTTGCGCCGCGACATCCTCCACGGTGCCGACACGGCCAACCGGATGCTGCGCGTGGTCGAACACCGAGAGCGGCTCGCGGCGCTGCTGCGCAGGATCACGCGCATCGATCCAACCCGGGCTGACGCAATTGACCCGCACCTCCGGGCCCAGACTGATGGCCAGCGCATGGGTCAGCGCCAGCAGACCGCCCTTGCTCGCCGCATAGGCCTCACAATTGGCCTCGGACTGGCTGGCACGGGTCGAAGTGATATTGACGATGGCGCCGCGATGGCCACGCAGATAAGGCGCACAGTGCTTGGCCAGGAGCATGGCGCCGGTCAGGTTCACCGCCAGCATGCGGTTCCAGCGCTTGAGGTCGAGCGATTCCAGCGGCGGCGTATGGGGATCGGCGATGGCCGCGTTGCACACCAGGGCATCGAGGCGACCGAACTGGCCGAGCACTTCGGCGACGGCGACACTGACCTGGTCTTCCTTGGCCACGTCCATGGCCACGAACCAGGCATTGGCGCCCAGCGCTCGTGCCACCTTGGAGCCGCGTTCGCGGTCGACGTCGGCCAGTACCACCTGCCAGCCTTCGCAGATCAGCCAGGCGGCGATACCCAGGCCGATACCGCGAGCCGCGCCGGTTACCAGCACGACTCGCCCGGTATTGGACGCAGCCTCAGTGCCCCACTCGAACATGCTCAGAGCGCGGCCAGGCCGCGGGCCAGATCCACCTTCAGATCATCCAGGTCTTCCAGGCCGACCGCGACGCGGATCAGGCTGTCGCGGATACCGGCGTTGGCACGCTCCTGCGGGGTCAGACGCCCGTGAGAGGTAGTAGCCGGATGGGCGATGGTGGTCTTGGTATCGCCGAGGTTGGTGGTGATGGAGATGACCCGGGTGGCGTCGATCACCTTCCAGGCCGCGTCACGCCCGCCCTTGACCTCGAAGCTGACCACCGCACCGAAGGCGCTTTGTTGCCGCTTCGCCAGTTCGTGCTGCGGATGGCTGGGCAGCCCGGCGTAATACACCCGCTCCACCTGCGGCTGTTGCTCCAGCCACAGTGCCAGTTGCAGGGCGCTGTCGCTCTGCGCCTGCATGCGGATGCGCAGGGTCTCCAGGCCCTTGAGGAACAGCCAGGCGTTGAACGGGCTCAGGGTCGGGCCGGCGGTGCGCAGAAAGCCGACCACTTCCTTCATCTGCTCGCGGCGCCCCGCCACCACGCCACCCAGGCCCCGACCCTGGCCGTCGATGTACTTGGTAGCCGAATGCATGACGATATCGGCACCCAGCTTCAACGGCTGCTGCAGCGCCGGCGTGCAGAAGCAGTTGTCCACCGCCAACAGCGCGCCACGGGCATGAGCGATGTCGGCCAGCGCGGCGATATCCACCAGCTCGGCCAGCGGATTGGAGGGCGACTCGACGAACAGCAGCCGGGTGTTGGGCTTGAACGCTTCCGTCCAGGCGTCGAGATCGGCCAGCGGCACGTAATCCACCTCGACGCCGAAGCGCTTGAGGTACTTCTCGAACAGGCTGATGGTGGAGCCGAACACGCTGCGTGACACCAGCACGTGGTCGCCGCCACTGCACAGGCTCATGACGATGGCGAGGATGGCCGACATGCCGGAAGCAGTGGCCACCGCCTGCTCGGCGCCTTCCAGAGCAGCGATGCGCTCCTCGAAGGTGCGCACCGTGGGGTTGGTATAACGCGAATAGACGTTGCCCGGCACCTCGCCGGCGAAACGCGCTGCGGCATCGGCCGCCGTGCGGAACACGTAGCTGGAGGTGAGGAACAGCGCCTCGCCGTGCTCGCCTTCCGGCGAGCGGCGTTGCCCGGCACGCACCGCCAGGGTGTCGAAGCCGGCGCCATCCAGATCGCTGTCGAGCCGACCGGCTTCCCATTCCAGTGTCATATCGCTACCTCACAAAACGTAGCCCGGATGCAATCCGGGAAATTCAGCGTGCCATGGCGCCCCGGATTGCGTCCGGGTTACGGCCTGCCGCCTGCTGCCGCTCAATTATTATGCAGATCGATGATCGCACTGACCGCCTGCGATTTGGCCTTGCTGGCATCGTTGCGCGCCTGCTCGATGCGATCCAGATACGCTGCATCGACATCGCCGGTCACGTACTTGCCATCGAAGACCGCACAGTCGAAGTTGTCGATCTTGATCTTCTTGCTGCCACTGACCGCCTCGATCAGGTCGGACAGATCCTGATAGACCAGCCAGTCGGCACCGATCAGCTCGCATACCTGTTCGGTAGTACGACCATGGGCGATCAGCTCGTGGGCGCTGGGCATGTCGATGCCATACACGTTCGGGTAACGCACCGCCGGCGCCGCCGAGCAGAAGTAGACGTTCTTCGCCCCGGCCTCGCGGGCCATCTGGATGATCTGCTTGCAGGTGGTGCCGCGCACGATGGAGTCATCCACCAGCATCACGTTCTTGCCACGGAACTCCAGTTCGATGGCATTGAGCTTCTGCCGCACGGATTTCTTGCGTGCAGCCTGGCCGGGCATGATGAAGGTGCGGCCGATATAACGGTTCTTGACGAAGCCTTCGCGGAACTTCACGCCCAGGCGGTTGGCCAGTTCCAGCGCGGCAGTGCGGCTGGTATCGGGGATCGGGATGACCACGTCGATATCGTGATCCGGACGCTCGCGCTGGATCTTGTCGGCCAGCTTCTCGCCCATGCGCAGGCGCGCCTTGTACACCGAGATGCCATCCATGATCGAGTCCGGGCGCGCCAGATAAACGTGCTCGAAGATGCATGGGGCGTACTGGTGATGGGTCGCGCACTGGCGGGTGAAGAGCTGACCTTCCTCGGTGATGTACACCGCTTCGCCCGGTGCCAGGTCGCGGATCAGGGTGAAACCGAGCACGTCCAGCGACACGCTTTCGGAGGCGATCATGTACTCCACGCCCTCGTCGGTGTGACGCTGGCCGAAGACGATGGGGCGAATGCCGTTGGGATCACGGAAGCCGACGATGCCATAGCCGGTGATCATCGCCACCACCGCGTAGCCACCCACGCAACGCTCGTGCACATGGCTGACCGCGGCGAACACGTCTTCCTCGGTGGGCTGCAGCTTGCCGCGCTGGGCCAACTCGTGGGCGAACACGTTGAGCAGCACTTCCGAGTCGGAGTTGGTGTTGACGTGGCGCAGGTCGGACTCGTAGATCTCCTTGGCCAGTTGCTCGACGTTGGTCAGGTTGCCGTTGTGCGCCAGGGTGATGCCATAGGGCGAGTTGACGTAGAACGGCTGCGCCTCGGCCGAGCTGGAGCTGCCGGCGGTGGGATAACGCACGTGGCCGATGCCCATGTGCCCGACCAGGCGCTGCATGTGGCGCTGCTGGAACACGTCACGCACCAGACCATTGTCCTTGCGCAGGAACAGCCGGCCTTCATGGCTGGTCACGATGCCGGCAGCGTCCTGGCCGCGATGCTGAAGGACGGTTAGCGCGTCATACAGCGCCTGATTGACGTTCGACTTGCCGACGATACCGACGATGCCACACATGTGCCACGACCCCTGCTAGATAGTTCAGGCTAATTCAGCGACCGGCGCAGCGGTTGTCCGCGCAGGCCACTCTTGTCAAAGCGCGGCGGCTGGGTGAGCCGCTGCACCGTTAATCCACTGGCCGGACCAGCCCAGAATCAGATTCTTCGACCAATCTGCGACCATCAGAAAATGCGGCACCAGTTGCGACTGTTGCCACCAGGTATCCTGCTCCACCGGCGCCAGGCTGATCAGCCCCACCAGCAACACCACCAGCAAGCCGCCGCGTGCCGCACCGAAGACCATGCCCAGAAAACGATCGGTTCCGGACAACCCGGTGACGCGAATCAGCTCGCCAATCAGGAAATTCACCAGCGCCCCGACCAGCAGCGTGGCGACGAACAGAATGGCACAAGCAGCTATGACCCGGGCAGAAGGCGTTTCGATGTATTCGACGAGATGCTGGGACAGCGCGCCACCGAACATCCAGGCAACCACGCCCGCGATGATCCAGGTGAGCAGCGACAAGGCTTCCTTGACGAAGCCACGCTTGAGACTGATCAAGCTCGAGATGGCGATGACGGCGATGATCGCCCAATCGACCCAGGTAAATGCCACGGTGCAATCTGCCAGCGGAAAAGGCCGGCATTCTACCAGAGCACGGCGCGCGGAGTAACCGGGCGCCGCACCCAGGCCTTAACCGGCTTCCGGTTGGAAGCGCACGACGAAACCGTTGAGCTTGTGCTGACGCTTGAGCTGGTCACGCAGGCGTTCGGCCTCGGCGCGTTCGATCAGAGGGCCGACGAACACCCGGTTCATGCCATCGAAGGTGCGGATATAGGCATTGTAGCCCTGGCTGCGCAGGGTCTTCTGCAGGGTTTCCGCCCCCGAACGACTGGACAGGCTGGCCAGTTGTACCGACCAACTGATCGGCAGGCTGTTGGCATCCAGGTGGCTTTCCGGCTTGGTCGCTGCTGCCACGGCCGGTTCGGCTGCCGGGGCAGGTTGGCTCGTTTGGCTGCTGGGCGCAGGCTTCTGCTCGGGCTGTGGCGCAGGAGCTGGCGCCTCGCTCTCAGCCGTCAAAGGCGCCTGCGGATCGGCCGGCACCGGCTCTTGCGGCAGCACCTCGGGCTCGACCACTTCGGCCGGCTCGACCACGATCTCGGGCGTGTCGGGGGCCTGCGGCATCTGCGGTGCATCCACCACCACGCGACGCATCTCGTCTTCGCGCGACAGCAGCATCGGCAGAAAGATCACCGCCAGCGCTACCAGCACCAGAGCGCCGACCATGCGCTGCTTGAGCCCCTTTTCCAACAAAGCCATGCCCTACTCCACGGTTGAAAAGCCACAGGCTGCGATACTGCCATCCCGACGCCGTGCAGCGCCAGTCTGTCAGCCCTGCTCGGCCAACCACTGCAGCGCTTCGGCCACGCAGAAGAATGAACCAAAGAGGAGAATCTCGTCCCCCTCAGCAGCCAGTTGGCATTGCGCCACCAGGGCCTCGGCCACGCTGCCATGCTGGCTGACCTGGGCACCGCGCATGCGCAACTGCTCGGCCAGCTCCGCCGCCGGGCGCGAACGCGGCGTGGCCAGAGGCGCCACGGCCCAGCTCGCAACCAGGCCTTGCAAAGGGGCCACCACTCCGGGCAAGTCCTTGTCGGCCAACAGACCGAACACCGCCAGACGCCGCCCCACTGTTGGGCGAGCCTCGAGTCGCTGCGCCAGGTAGTCGGCGGCATGCGGGTTATGCCCGACATCCAGGAGCAGGGTCAGGTGTTTCCCCTGCCAGGTCAGCGGGCGACGATCCAGGCGCCCCACCACGCGGGTGGCGAGCAGGGCACGGGCAATGGCTGCCTGATCCCAGGCCAGGCCGAGCAAGGCATAGGCCTGCACGGCCAGAGCGGCGTTCTCCATGGGCAGGTCGAGCAACGGCAGATCATTCAGGCGCAGGACGCGGCCCTGCTCATCCAGACCGAACCAATTCCAGCCCGTCTCGCCGACAGTCAGCCCGTAATCGCGCCCACGCAGGAAGAACGGCGTATCCAGACGCACCACGGCGTCGATCAGCGGCTGCGGTGGATCCAGATCACCACAGAGCGCAGGCTTGCCGGCGCGCATGATGCCGGCCTTCTCGAAGGCCACCGACTCACGGCTGTCACCCAGCCAGTCGGCGTGATCGAGGCCGATGCTGGTAATCAGCGCCAGGTCGGCATCCACCAGGTTCACCGCATCCAGGCGCCCGCCCAGGCCGACTTCGAGCACCACGGCATCCAGTGCCGCCCGCTCGAACAACCAGAAGGCTGCCAGAGTGCCCATCTCGAAATAGGTCAGGGAAATCTCGCCACGCGCCGCCTCGACGGCGGCGAAGGCCTGGCATAGCTCATCATCGCTGGCCTCGCGGCCCTCGATCAGCACGCGCTCGTTGTAGCGCAGCAGGTGCGGCGAGCTGTAGACCCCGACGCGCTGCCCCTGCTCGCGCAGCAGGCTGGCGATGAAGGCGCAGGTGGAACCCTTGCCATTGGTACCGGTGACGGTGATCACCCGTGGCGCCGGCTGGCCCAAGCCCAGGCGCCGCGCCACCTCGCGCGAGCGCTCCAGGCCCATGTCGATGGCCGAGGGATGCAGTTGCTCGAGGTAGGCGAGCCATTCGCCCAGGCTGCGTTCGGTCATGTCATGCCGTGGCCGGCAGGGCCACAGGGGACGGACGATTCATCAGTTGCGCGAGCAGGCGCGCCAGGCGTGGGCGCAGTTCGTCACGCGAAATGATCATGTCGATGGCGCCGTGCTCGAGGAGGAACTCGCTGCGCTGGAAGCCTTCCGGCAGCTTCTCGCGCACGGTCTGCTCGATCACCCGCGGGCCGGCGAAGCCGATCAGCGCTTTCGGTTCGGCGACGATCACGTCACCGAGCATGGCCAGGCTGGCGGAAACGCCGCCGTAGACCGGGTCGGTCAGCACGGAGATGAACGGCAGGCCTTCCTCGCGCAGGCGCGCCAGGGCCGCCGAGGTCTTGGCCATCTGCATCAGCGAGATCAGCGCCTCCTGCATGCGCGCGCCACCGGACGCGGAGAAGCACACCAGCGGGCAACGCTTTTCCAGAGCGACGTTGGCGGCCTGAACGAAACGCTCACCGACGATGGCGCCCATGGAGCCGCCCATGAAGGAGAACTCGAAGGCGCAAACCGCAATCGGCATGCCTTCGAGGGTGCCGCTCATGGAGATCAGCGCATCCTTTTCGCCGGTCTGCTTCTGCGCAGCGGCCAGGCGATCCTTGTACTTCTTGCTATCACGGAATTTCAGACGATCGACCGGCTCCAGATCGGCACCGATCTCCTCGCGACCATCGGCATCGAGGAACAGATCGAGGCGACGACGCGCGCCGATACGCATGTGGTGGTTGCACTTGGGGCAGACATCCAGGGTCTTTTCCAGCTCGGGGCGATAGAGCACGGCCTCGCAGGAGGGGCATTTGTGCCAGAGCCCCTCGGGCACGGAACTCTTCTTCACCTCGGAACGCATGATCGAGGGGATGAGTTTGTCTACCAACCAGTTGCTCATGCTGTTATCTCTCCATAACCGATGGTCGGAGCGGGGAGCCACGCAGCCACCCGCCTCCAGCAATTCGTTTGCGCCGCGTTCAAGCGGCACGACAGCTTAGTGGACGGCACCAGACGCGCCGCCGTCACATCAGGCGGATGCGACCGCCTGCAGGAATGCATGAATCTTGCCTGCATCCTTTATGCCTTTTGCCACCTCAACCCCACCGCTGACATCGACGGCGTAAGGGCGAACCTGGGCAATGGCCTGCGCGACGTTGCCCGCCGTCAGCCCGCCGGCGAGAATGATCGATTTGCCAGCCTCGCGCGGCACCAGCGACCAGTCGAATGCCGCCCCCGTGCCACCAGGCACACCTTCGACGAAGGTATCCAGAAGGATGCCGCGCGCACCGGCATAGGGCGCCAGCAGGGCTGCTACGTCCTCACCGGGGCGCACGCGCAGGGCCTTGATGTAGGGACGTCCGTGGCCTTCGCAGTCAGCCGGCGATTCCTCGCCATGGAACTGCAGCAGGTCGAGCGGCACCTGCGCCAGCACCGCCTGCAACGCCTCACGCGGCATGTCGACGAACAGCCCCACGCTGGTCACGAAAGGCGGCAAGGCTGCAACGATGGCCTGCGCCTGCTCGATGCTCACCGCTCTGGGGCTCTTGGCGTAGAACACCAGGCCAATGGCATCGGCACCCGCCTCCACCGCGGCCAGCGCATCCTCCACGCGGGTAATGCCGCAAATCTTGCTGCGCACGCGCATTGGCTTCATACCTGTTGGCTATTGGACGCAGGATGTTAGCAAAGGCCTAGCTCTGCCGCACATCCACCAGGCCGGAAAGGAAATGTGGCCCCAGGTAGCGCGACGGCAGCTCGAACTCCTCGGGGTATTCGACCTCGACCAGATAGAGACCGTGAGGATGGGCGGTGACGCCACCACTGCGGCGCTCGCCCCGCTCCAGCACCTCGCGCGCCCACTCTACGGGGCGCTCGCCGGCACCAATGGCCATCAGCACACCGGCGATGTTGCGCACCATGTGATGAAGGAAGGCATTGGCGCGGATATCCAGCACGATGAAGCGACCCTGCTCGATCAGCGCCAGGTGATGGATGGTCTTGATCGGCGACTTGGCCTGGCACTGACTGGCACGGAAGGCGCTGAAGTCATGGGTGCCGACCAGCGCCTCGGCCGCCTGGCGCATGCGCTGCAGATCCAGCGGACGGTGATTCCAGGTGACCTCCTCGGCCATGTGCGCGGGGCGGATCGGATCGTTGTAGATGACATAGCGATAACGCCGTGCCATGGCACTGAAACGAGCATGGAAATGCGCCGGCATGACCTTGGCCCAGGTCACGCTGATGTCCTTGGGCAGGTTCATGTTGGCGCCCATGATCCAGGCATGCAGCGGGCGCTCGACGGCGATATCGAAGTGCACCACCTGACCACTGGCATGCACCGAAGCATCGGTGCGACCGGCGCACATGATGTTCACTGGCGCGCCCCCCGCCACTTTCGACAGCGCCGACTCCAGGCAACCCTGAATGGAAGCGACCTTGCCACTCTGACGCTGGAAGCCGCGATAACGGGCGCCCTTGTACTCGACACCCAGGGCGATTCGGGAAAAGCCAGCGGCCGCCATTTCGGCGGCCGCTACAGGTACTGCATCGGACATGGATCTCAAACCAGCTTGGCAATCATCTCGCGGGCTTCCTGTTGCTGGGCTTCGCTACCCTCGGCAACCACTTCATCGAGAATGTCGCGCGCACCTTCGGCATCACCCATGTCGATATAGGCACGGGCCAAATCCAGCTTGGTCGCGGTCTCGTCGGTGCCGGCGAGGAAGTCGAAATCATCGTCGCCTTCGAGATCCTCACTCAGGCCATCGCTGGCCGGCAGATCGAAGCTATCGGCTGCCTCGCTGGCCGGTTCGTTCTCGGCGGAGAGCTGATCCAGCTCGGCGCTGACCTCGTCGAGCTGCGCGGCGAAACTGCCGACATCGGCGGGCTTGGCCGGCTCGTCGTCGGCCAGCGAAAGATCGAAATCGGACGGCAGATCCGCTTCCTCAGCCGGGCTTTCCTCGGGCAGATCCAGGCTCAGATCGGCCAGCGGATCGACCTCTGCGGGTGCGGCAGGCTGCTCATCCAGGCTCGCCAGGAAATCGTCCACCTCGTCGCTTGCAGCGGGAGCGGCAGGCTCGTCCAGATCGAGGCTGAAGTCAGCCAGCTCGTCGGCCAATGGCTTGCTCTCGGCCGGCTCGTCATCGAGCGACAGGTCGAAGTCCAGGTCATCCACCGCCTTGCTGGCCGGTTGCTCATCGAGCAGACCGAAATCCAGATCCTCATCCAACGCCGGGGTCGGCTCGGCCGGCTGCGCACTGGCCTGCACGTCACGCTCCAGATCGCTCTCCAGGTCATCCAGGCTCAGGTCGAAGGCGTCGTCCAGGTCATCCGTCGCGCTAGCGGTTTCATTGCCGCCATCAGCCAGGCCAATGTCATCGAGGCTGAAATCCAGATCATCCGCTGCCGCACCTGCGGCAACACCAGCCCCGACAAACGCCGCCATGGCCGGATACTTGCTCTTGAGCTGCTCGGCTTCAGCGTTGGCGCCACCGATTTCCCGCAGTTCGTTGTCCTGGCGGGCGAAGCCTTCGCGGTCACCCAGTTCGGCATAGACCTCCATCAGCTTCAGGCGCAGATCGGTACGATGCGGCTCGTCGTTGATGGCGTTATGCAGCAGCTCGGCGGCCTGATTGAAGCGACCGTAGGCGATATAGATGTCGGCCTCGCCCAGCACGTCGCCGGTTTGCGCGGTCACACGATCCTCGGCAGCGGCCTTGGACGGCTCGTCGTCGAGACCGGCGAAGCTGTCTTCCGGCATGTCCAGCTCTTCGGCGAAGGCGCTGTCCTGAGTGAGCGCCTCGGCCTGCGCCTCATGCTGCTCCGACTCCTTCATGGCATTGCGCCGCGACAGGGCCATCAGGCCGACCAGCAGCAGCAACAACGCACCGCCACCGGCCAGCCCCAGGGTCATTGGATTGCCCAGCAGCTCATCGACGAAGCTGGGCTGCTCCACGGCTGGAGCTGCCGGCTGTGCCGGCTTGGCCGGCTCTGCGGCAGGCGCTTCGCTGGCCGCTGGCGGCGTTTCGACAGTGGGCTCCTGCATGGGCTCGGCAGGCTCTTCGCTGTAGTTGTAATCCGGTACCGCAGCCGGTTCGGCCGGTGCTGGCTCGGTAGCCGCTGGCGCTTGCGCGGCGGTATTCTCGGCTGGTGCCGGGGCCTGTTCGGCGGCCGGCGCTGCTGGCGCCTCAGGCGTGGCAGACGGCGCCTCGCCAGTCTGGCCACTCTCGGCCTGCAGTTTGGCCAGCTGGCTGTCCTTGAGCTCGATCAGGCGTTGCAGCTTGTCCAACTGGCTCTGCAGATCACCGATGCGGCTCTGCAGCTCGGCATTTTCGCGTCGCGTCGAATCCAGGCTCTCCTGGGTCACGGCCAGCTTGTCGGCCAAGGCCTTGCTGTCGGCGGAGCCGGTATCGCTGCCCTGCGTCGCCTTGCCAGTCTCACCCGAAACCAGTTTCAGGCTATCGCCGCGCTCGGCCACGGCCGGAGCGGAGCCCGCTTCGGTGCGGCGCGTAGCGTCGAGCTGGCGCGAAGCAACGTCACGCCCTGCGCGCCAGGCGGCGTTCTGCTCGGCGACCTGGGCGATGGCTTCGGCGTTGCTGCGACTGCGCACCTGCTGCTCATCGGGCAGACGCAGCACCTGGCCACTCTTCATGCGGTTGATGTTGCCACCGATGAAGGCATCCGGGTTCAGATCCTGAATGGCCAACATGGCCTGGTGAACGCTGCCGCCCTCGACGCGCTGAGCGATTTCCCACAGCGTGTCGTTCTTCGCCGTGCGGTATTCATTGCCGGCAATGGCCCGCGACGGCGCAGTAGACGCGGTGCTCGGACGCGGCGCAGTGCTGCTTGCCGCTGGAGCGCGCGGCGCGGCGCTCGGCCGTGGTGCGGGCGCAGGTGCAGCGACCGGCGCCTGCGGTGCAGCGGCTGCTTGCGGGGAATACAGGGGCGGATCGAGCAACAGGGTGTATTCACGCAACAACCGACCATTCGGCCAGAGCACTTCCACCAGGAAGTTCAGATAAGGTTCACGCACCGCCTTGCTGGATGTCACACGAATGACACTTTTACCGTTCGGCTTGAGTATCGGCGTGAACTTCAGGTCGGTCAGGAAGAACTGGCGGTCGACACCCGCTTTGGTGAATTCTTCAGGAGAAGCCAGTTTCGGCACGAGTTCGTCGGAGGTCAGATCGCGTACCTCCAACAATTCGATTTCCGCCACCAGAGGCTGGTTCAGCGAGGATTGCAGGGTCACTTCACCCAATCCCAGCGCATGTGCCATACCGGAAGACAGGGCGGAAGCCGCTGCGATTGCCAGCACCAGTTTGCGAACCCGAACCATAGCGTTATCCCTTGTTTTAACTTCTTTCTCGAAGACGAGAGGGGTTTTGATGAACACCGCCTGCATCCACTGAATCAGCGGCTCCCCATTCGGCATTCATCCAAACCAGTATTGCCAAGCTAGAAAAATTCTTCAAATTTCTAGGTAAGTATCTTTTACAGATAGTGTTTTATCAACAACTCTGCTATTTGCACGGCATTCAGAGCAGCACCTTTTCGCACATTATCAGACGCAATCCACAAATTGAGCTGAGTCGGATCGGCAACAGCCTGGCGAATACGGCCCACCAGGATCACATCTTGCCCCAGCGCATCCCCCACAACCGTGGGGTAATCCCCCTCCTCTGCCACTTCGAGTCCGGGCGCCTCGGCCAGGCAAGCGGCAATGGCCGCCACGTCCACCGGAGTGTCGCTCTCGAGAGCGACCGCCAGGCTATCCCCGAAGAACACCGGCACCTGGGCACAGGTCGCGGCAATGGGCAGCTGCGCATCGCCCAACAATTGCTGCAACTCCGCCGCCAAGCGCGCCTCCAGCCGGGCATGCCCTTGCTCGTCCGGCATACCGATCTGCGCCAGTACGTTGAAGGCAATCTGCCGATCCACGCCCTGCGGCTCGAACGAACGACCATTGAGCAGTTCGGCGGTCTGCCGGGCCAGCTCGCGCACCCCGGCGCGGCCTCGCGTGGAGGCCGACAACATGGCAGTCACCCCGATACGACGGGGCCGCAACAGAGAGCGTAGCGCCTGTGTCACCAGCGCGACGGCAACGGCAGCCGGCGTCGGACTGCTGAGCAGGAAGGGTGGCCGCTGCGTCGCCAGCCACTGCTCACCCGCCTCCGGCAACACGCAAGGTGCCTCGCTCAATGGCAATGCGGCGGACAGATCGATCAGCGAGCAGTTGGCCGCGACGATGCGCTCCAGGTACTCACGGGTGATCTCGGCACTGGCCGCACAGAACACCAGTTGCGCGCCCTTGAAATCGAACGCATCGAGCGCCTTGACCCGCACCTGACGGTCACGAAACGACAGACTTTGCCCGGCGGATTCGTCACTGGCCAGCAGATACAGATCCTTGACCGGAAAATCGCGCTCTTCGAGCAGACTGACCAGCGCTTCACCGATGTTCCCGGTGGCGCCCACGATGGCAATGGAGAGTGACTGGCTCATGAGGAAAACCTGTGACGCGGAGGGAGCGGCACTGTAACCGCGCCCTCGCGCCCAGGCAATCGGCTATCGGCGAGCCCACCGACAGCCGGAATGAATCAACGCTCCAGGAGGATGCGCAGCATGCGTCGCAGCGGCTCGGCAGCGCCCCACAGCAACTGGTCGCCAACGGTGAAGGCACCGAGGTACTGCGAGCCCATGTTGAGCTTGCGCAGACGCCCGACCGGAACGCTCAGGGTGCCGGTCACGGCAGTCGGGCCGAGGTCGCGGATGGAATCCTCGCGGTGGTTCGGCACCAGCTTGACCCAGGGGTTGTGCTGGCTGATCAGGCCTTCGATATCCGCCATCGGCACATCCTTGTTCAGCTTGATGGTCAGCGCCTGGCTGTGGCAACGCATGGCGCCGATGCGCACGCAGATGCCATCCACCGGGATCGGGCTCTTGAAGCGACCGAGGATCTTGTTGGTTTCGGCCTGGGCCTTCCACTCCTCGCGGCTCTGCCCGTTCGGCAGCTCCTTGTCGATGTAGGGAATCAGACTGCCGGCCAGCGGCACGCCGAAGTTGTCCACCGGGAAGGCCTCGCCGCGCATGGCCTCGGCCACCTTGCGGTCGATGTCGAGGATGGCGCTGGCCGGGTCGGCCAGTTCATCGGCGACAGCGCCGTTGATCGCGCCCATCTGCTTGATCAGCTCGCGCATGTTCTGCGCGCCAGCACCCGAGGCCGCCTGGTAAGTCATGGCGCTCATCCACTCCACCAGACCGGCTTCGTACAGACCGCCGAGGGCCATCAGCATCAGGCTGACGGTGCAGTTGCCGCCGATGTAGTTCTTGCTGCCGGCATCCAGCGCCTGGTCGATCACCTTGCGGTTGACCGGGTCGAGCACGATCACCGCGCTGTCGTCCATGCGCAGGCTGGAGGCCGCGTCGATCCAGTAGCCCTGCCAACCGGCTTCGCGCAGCTTGGGGAAGACTTCGTTGGTGTAGTCGCCGCCCTGGCAGGTCAGGATCACGTCCAAGCCTTTCAGGTCTTCAATGCTGTAGGCGTCCTTCAGCGGGGCAATGTCCTTGCCAATGGCAGGGCCCTGGCCACCGACATTGGAGGTAGTGAAGAACACCGGCTCGATCAGGTCGAAGTCCCGCTCTTCCAGCATGCGCTGCATGAGCACGGAACCGACCATGCCACGCCAACCGATCAGACCTACACGTTTCATAACGACTACACCTATATAAACAGCCCACCGGAACCACCCCGGCGGGGCCGAGAAGATTACAGACTACGCAGCGCGGAGGCCACTGCATCACCCATGGCAGCAGTACCGACGCGGGTTGTGCCTTCGGACCAGATGTCGCCAGTACGCAGGCCCTGATCCAGCACCAGGCTCACCGCCTTTTCGATGGCGTCGGCAGCGGCCACCTGGCCGAAGCTGTAACGCAGCATCATGGACACCGAGAGAATGGTGGCCAGCGGGTTGGCGATGCCCTGCCCGGCGATGTCCGGCGCCGAACCATGGCAGGGCTCGTACATGCCCTTGTTGTTGGCATCCAGCGAAGCCGACGGCAGCATGCCGATGGAACCGGTGAGCATCGAAGCCTCGTCAGACAAAATGTCACCAAACATGTTATCGGTAACCATCACGTCGAATTGCTTGGGTGCGCGCACCAGTTGCATGGCGGCGTTGTCGACGTACATGTGGCTCAGCTCGACGTCCGGATAATCCTTGGCCACTTCCTCGACCACGGCGCGCCACAGTTGGCTGGAGGCCAGGACGTTGGCCTTGTCCACCGAGCACAGCTTCTTGTTGCGCACCATGGCCATGTCGAAACCGACCTTGGCGATACGGCGGATTTCGCTCTCGCTGTACGGCAGCGTGTCGTAAGCCATGCGCTCGCCGTTTTCCAGCACCTTGCTCTCGCGCGGCTGGCCGAAGTAGATGCCGCCGGTCAGCTCACGGACGATGAGGATGTCCAACCCGGCGACCACTTCGGGCTTGAGGCTGGAAGCCGCAGCCAGTTGCGGATAGAGGATGGCCGGACGCAGGTTGCCGAACAGGCCCAGTTGCGAGCGGATTTTCAACAGGCCGCGCTCGGGGCGGATGGCCGGATCGATGGCGTCCCACTTGGGCCCACCGACGGCGCCGAGCAGCACGGCATCGGCGGCCTTGGCGCGCGCCAGGGTCTCGTCGGCCAGCGGCACGCCGTAGCGGTCGATGGCCGCGCCACCCAGGTCATCGAAGCTCAGCTCGAAGCCCAGGGCGTACTTATCGTTGGCCAGGTTCAATACCTTGACCGCCTCGGCCATGATCTCCGGGCCGATACCGTCGCCAGGAAGAACCAGAATCTGCTTGCTCATCTTTTTTCCTTCGGAAATAGCTTCAAGCTGCAAGCCACAAGCACGAGCCGCTTTTACTTGCAGCTTGAAGCTTGCGGCTTGCAGCTCCTGTCATTTGATCGCGCCGAACAGCCAGGGGCTGCTCTGCTGGTGTTTGGCCTCGAACGCCTTGATCGCTTCCTGATCCTGCAGGGTCAGGCCGATGTCGTCCAGACCGTTGAGCAGGCAGTGCTTGCGGAAGGCGTCGACCTCGAAGGCGTACTGCACGCCATCAGGGCGAGTGACGGTCTGCGCGGCGAGATCGATGGTCAGTTGATAACCCTCGGTGGCCTCGGCCTGCTCGAACAGTGCATCCACCTCTTCATCCTTGAGGATGATCGGCAACAGACCGTTCTTGAAGCTGTTGTTGTAGAAGATGTCGGCGAAGCTCGGCGCGATCACGGTGCGGAAACCGTACTCGTCCAGCGCCCAGGGCGCGTGCTCACGGCTGGAGCCGCAACCGAAGTTCTCACGGGCCAGCAGCACGCTGGCGCCCTGGTAACGCGGGAAGTTGAGCACGAAATCCGGATTGATCGGGCGCTTGGAGTTGTCCTGGTTCGGCTGACCGACATCCAGGTAACGCCATTCGTCGAACAGATTGGGGCCGAAGCCGGTGCGCTTGATCGACTTGAGGAATTGCTTGGGAATGATCTGGTCGGTATCGACGTTGGCGCGATCGAGTGGGCAGACCAGGCCGGTATGTTGGGTGAAGGCTTTCATCAAAACTCTCCTCAGGCCTGGATCAATTCGCGAACGTCGATGAAGCGGCCGGTTACCGCAGCAGCAGCGGCCATGGCCGGGCTGACCAGGTGAGTACGACCACCGGCGCCCTGACGCCCCTCGAAGTTGCGGTTGGAGGTGGAGGCGCAATGCTCGCCACTGCCCAGTTTGTCCGGGTTCATCGCCAGGCACATGGAGCAGCCCGGCTCACGCCACTCGAAACCAGCCTCGATGAAGATCTTGTCCAGCCCCTCGGCCTCGGCCTGCGCCTTGACCAGGCCGGAGCCCGGCACCACCAGCGCCTGCTTGACGGTGGCAGCCACCTTGCGCCCCTTGGCCACCTCGGCGGCGGCGCGCAGGTCTTCGATGCGCGAGTTGGTGCAGGAGCCAATGAACACGCGATCGAGCTGGATAGCGGTGATCGGCTGATTGGCGCTCAGCCCCATGTACTTGAGTGCGCGGCTGATGGAGTCCTTCTTCACCGGGTCGCTTTCACGCGCCGGATCCGGCACGTTCTGGTCGACGGCCAGGACCATTTCCGGCGAGGTGCCCCAACTGACCTGCGGCTTGATGTCCTCGGCTTTCAGCTCGACCACGGTATCGAACACCGCATCGGCGTCGGACACCAGGTTCTGCCACTGCGCCACGGCCTTGTCCCAGTCGCTGCCCTTGGGCGCGAACGGACGATCCTTGACGTAGGCGATGGTCTTCTCGTCCACAGCCACCAGGCCGACGCGGGCACCAGCCTCGATGGACATGTTGCAGATGGTCATGCGCCCTTCCAGCGACAGGTCGCGGATGGCGCTGCCGGCGAATTCCAGAGCATGGCCGTTACCGCCGGCGGTGCCGATCTTGCCGATCACGGCCAGGACGATGTCCTTGGCGGTGACGCCGAACGGCAGCTTGCCTTCGACCCGTACCTGCATGTTCTTCATCTTCTTGGCCACCAGGCACTGGGTGGCGAGCACATGCTCGACTTCCGAGGTGCCGATGCCGTGAGCCAGGGCTGCGAAAGCGCCGTGGGTGGAAGTATGCGAGTCACCGCAGACCACGGTCATGCCCGGCAGGGTGGCGCCCTGCTCCGGGCCGACCACGTGGACGATGCCCTGGCGCTGGTCGTTCATTTTGAACTCGAGGATGCCGAAGTCATCGCAGTTCTCGTCCAGGGTCTGTACCTGGATGCGCGAAACCTCGTCGGCGATGGCTTCGAGGCCACCCTGACGCTCGGCCTTGGTGGTCGGCACGTTGTGATCCGGGGTGGCGATGTTGGCGTCGATGCGCCACGGCTTGCGCCCGGCCAGACGCAGCCCCTCGAAAGCCTGCGGCGAAGTCACTTCGTGAAGGATGTGACGATCGATGTAGATCAGTGAGGAACCGTCGTCGCGACGTTTCACTTCGTGCATTTCCCAGAGCTTGTCGTACAGCGTCTTGCCGGCCATCAGCCTTACCTCATCAGGTCTTTCTATGCCAGGGCGAAAAGGCCCTTCTGCTTATGGGGTGAAATGCTATGATCCCGAGACGAATAACTCAAATTCATATTTTTCATCCAGAGGATTCCAGCAAGGAATCCATTTCAAGCCGCAAGCCATAAGCTACAAGCCGCAAGCAAAGACCGGGCGGCCCAGCTTGTGGCTGGCAGCTTGCCGCTTGGAGCTGCTTCTATGGATCTGGCCAACCTCAACGCCTTCATCGCCATCGCCGAAACCGGCAGTTTCTCCGAAGCCGGCGAACGCCTGCATCTGACCCAGCCCGCCGTGAGCAAGCGCATCGCCGGCCTGGAACAGCAGCTGGGCGTGCGCCTGTTCGACCGCCTGGGCCGCGAGATCGGTCTGACCCAGGCCGGCCGCGCACTGCTGCCGCGCGCCTACCAGATTCTCAACGTGCTGGACGACACGCGCCGTGCACTGACCAACCTCTCCGGCGAGGTCAGTGGCCGCCTGACCCTGGCCACCAGCCACCATATCGGCCTGCATCGCCTGCCGCCCCTGCTGCGCGCCTTCACCCGCGCCCATCCGCAGGTGGCGCTGGATATCCAGTTCCTCGACTCGGAAGTGGCTTACGAGGAAGTGCTGCATGGCCGCGCCGAGCTGGCGGTGATCACCCTGGCCCCGGAAACCCGCGAGCCGATTCGCGCTGTTGCCGTGTGGGACGACCCGCTGGACTTCGTCGCCGCGCCAGAGCACCCCCTGGCACGCAGCCAGGTGATCAGCCTCGCCGATGTGGCGCAGCATCCGGCGGTGTTTCCCGGCGGCAACACCTTCACTCACCACATCGTTCAGCGCCTGTTCGAGGCCCAGGGCCTGACGCCCAATATCGCCATGAGCACCAATTACCTGGAAACCATCAAGATGATGGTGTCCATCGGCCTGGCCTGGAGCGTGCTGCCGCGCACCATGCTCGACGACCAGGTCACCCGCTTGCCCATCCCCGGCATCCAGTTGAGCCGGCAACTGGGCTACATCCTGCATACCGAGCGCACCCTGTCCAATGCCGCTCGCGCGTTCATGGATCTGCTCGACAGCCAGCGCGATGACCTTGCACAAGCAGCCATGCACCGACTAACGTGAGGGCACAATACCAAGAACACATATTCATCATGCGCAGCGCGCACCATCGGAGGACGGCTCGGCCATGGCCAGATCGACTGACCAGACTCCGCCCCTGCCCTACATTCCGGCGATGGACCCCGCCGAATTCGAGCAAACCTGGCAAGACGCGCAGCGCCTGCTGGCCGCGCTCAATGGTGCCCATCTCGGCACCTGGTACTGGGACATTCGCAGCGGCCAGGTGAGCTGGTCACGCGGCGCTCAGGCGCTGTTCGGCCTGGACCCCAACCGGCCGGTCACACAACCACTGAACTACTTCGAGCTGATTCCGGACGAAGAACGCCCGGCGATTCTGGCGAAGTTCGACGCCATCGTCAGGGGCGAACAGATCTTCGATGTCCTGCGCCATCGCATTCGCTGGCCCGACGGCAGCCTGCACTGGCTGGAAATCACCGGCAGCCTGCAGCACGAGGCAGATGGCAGCCAACGCATGTTCGGCGTGATCCGCGATATCAGCGCGCAACAGGAGCGCGCCGCAGCCCTGCGTGCGTCGGAACAGCGCTTCGCCAGCCTGTTTCGCCTGAGCCCGGACATCATGATGCTGGTGCGCTACGAAACCAGCGAGATCCTCGAGGTCAATCAGCATTTTTCCCAGGCCTTCGGCTGGGCCAGCGAGGAAGTGCTGGGCCGTAGCACCCATGAACTGAACATCTGGGTGCACACCGAACAACGCGAGCAACTGCGCCAGCAAGCCCCGCTCAGCCGAGACCCACTGATCCAGGACGTGCAACTGCGCACTCGCAACGGCACCATCCTCGACGGCGTGCTCTCCAGTCAGTACATCGAGCTGCAGGGCGATAACATGTTGCTCTGCACCTTCCTCGACACCAGCGCGCGCAAACGGGCGGACAATGCTCTGCGGGCCAGCGAGGAGAAGTTCGCCAAAGCCTTCATGCACACCCCCGATGCCGTCTCCATTTCCGATATCGCCAGTGGTCGCTTCATCGAGGTCAATCCCAGCTTCGAGCGGCAATTCGGCTGGACGAATACCGAGGCCATCGGCCGCACCTCGTTGGAGTTGGGCATCTGGGGCTCCGCCAGCGAGCGCCAGCGCATGCTCGACGCCCTGCATGATGGCCAGTTGAACAACCTGGAAGTGCGCCTGCACAGCCGCGATGGCAGCACCAGCAGCAACCTGCTGTTCGGCGGCCCCATCGAGCTGGACGGCAATACCTACCTGATCCTGACCATTCGCAACATCACCGAACAGCGCTTGCAGGAACGGGCCCTGAAAGAAAGCCAGGAGCGTCTCAAGCTGGCCCTGGACTCGGCCGAGCTGGGCACCTGGGACTGGCACATTCCAACGCGACGCTTGTACGCCAGTGCCCGCGCGGCAGAACTGCAAGGGCTGCCGGCCACCCCCTTCGACGGCGACTTCCTGAGCTTCTTCAGCCAAGTACCCATGAGTGATCGCCAAAACCTGCGCCAGAGCTATCTGCAATTGGTGGAGCAACGGCAGACGCACTATCAGGTGACCTACCGGGTCAATCTGGACAAGGGCAATCTGCGCTTTCTGGAAAGCACCGCCAAACTGCAGCTCGACGAAGCCGGCCAGCCACTGCGGATGGTCGGCACGCTGCTCGATATCAGCGAACGGGTGCAGCGCGAACAACGCCTGAAAGCCTCGGAGGAGAAGTTCGCCAGGGCCTTCTATTCCAGCCCTGATGCCATCGTCATCAGTGAGCGCGACAGTGGCCGTTACATCGAGGTCAACCAGGGTTTCACCCGTATCACCGGTTACGAGGACTGGGAGGCAGTCGGCAAGACCGTCTACGAACTGAACATCTGGGCCTGCCCGGAAGAGCGCAGGCAGATGATCGAGGATCTGCTGCAACATGGCCAGGTGCTGCACCGGGAAATGCACGGCAGGCACCGCAACGGCGAAGTGCTGCTGGTGGACGTCTCAGTGCAGCCCATCGAAATCGATGGCATCCCCTGCCTGTTGCTCACGGCCCGCGATATCAGCGAGCTGAAGCAGGCCCAGGCACAGGTGCAACACCTGGCCTATCACGACGCCCTGACCAACCTGCCCAACCGCGCCCTGCTGATGGAGCGCCTGACCCAGCAGATCGCCCTGCACAAACGCCTGGCCATGCATGGCGCCCTGCTGTTCATCGATCTCGATCACTTCAAGCACATCAACGACTCGCTCGGCCACCCGGTCGGCGATGCAGTGCTGCGCCTGATCACCGCACGCCTCGAGGCCAGCGTGCGCGAAGAAGACACCGTCGCTCGCCTGGGCGGTGACGAATTCGTCGTGCTGATCTCCGGCCTGGAAAGCAAACGCTCAGAAGCCACCCGGCAGGTGCGCCAGGTGGCGGAAAAGCTGCGCCATCTGCTGGCCCAGCCGATGCTGCTCGACGGCCACCAACTGCAGGTCACGCCCAGCATCGGCATCGCTCTGATTCCCGATCATGGTGACAACCCGGCGGATCTGCTCAAACGCGCCGATATCGCCCTGTATCGCGCCAAGGACTCCGGGCGCAATACCATCCAGCTCTTCCGCAGCACCATGCAGGACGCCGCCAGTGCGCGCCTGCGCCTGGAAAGCGAGCTGCACCTGGCCCTGGCTCGCGGCGAATTCGAGCTGTACTTCCAGCCACAGGTGGACGCCAGCAGCGACCGCATCGCCGGGGCGGAGGTGCTGCTGCGCTGGCGGCACCCGGAACAGGGCATTCTCTCGCCACTGCACTTCATCGAAGTGCTCGAGGAAAGCGGCCTGATCATCGAGGTGGGCGGCTGGGTGCTGGCCGAAGCCTGCCACGTCTGCGCCCGCCTGCTGGCAGATGAGCTGATCAGCGCCGGCCAGTTCAGCCTGTGCGTCAACATCAGCCCCCGGCAATTTCGCCAGCACGAGCTGGTCGAACGGATCGCCAACTGCCTGCGCGAAAGCCAGTTGCCCAATGCCATGCTCAAGCTGGAAATCACCGAAGGCATCGTCATCCAGAACATCGAAGACACCATCGGCAAGATGCTGCGCCTGAAGAAGCATGGCGTCAGCTTCGCCATGGACGACTTCGGCACCGGCTACAGCTCGCTGACCTACCTCAAGCGCCTGCCAGTGGACATGCTGAAGATCGACCAGTCCTTCGTGCGCGAAGCCAACCACGATACCAACGATGCCGAGATCGTTCGCGCCATCATCGCCATGGCCCGCAGCCTCAACCTGGAAATGATCGCCGAGGGCGTGGAAGAGCAGGAGCAACTGGACTTTCTGCGTGCACAGGGCTGCCATCATTACCAGGGTTACCTGTTCAGCAAACCCCTGCCGGAGGACGAGTTCCGCGCCTTGCTGAGCCGGCAGCGCGGCTGAAAATGAAGAAGGCGCCCCGTGGGGCGCCTTCTGCTCAAGCCTCAAGCAGGCTCAGTTGTCTTCCAGCGCCGGACGCTGACTACCGATGGGAATGCGCTTGGGCTTGGCCTCTTCCGGCACGATGCGCTCCAGCTCGACACTCAGCAGGCCGTTGGCCAGGTTGGCACCCTTGACCTCGATATGGTCGGCCAGACGGAACGACAGCTTGAAGGCACGCTGGGCGATGCCCTGGTGCAGATAACTGACGCTTTCCGCGCTGCGATCACGCTTGTTGCCCACCACGGTCAACACGCCGCGCTCGACCTGCAGCTCCAGATCCTCTTCCTGGAAGCCGGCAGCCGCGACCACGATGCGATAGTGGTCTTCGCCATGCTTCTCGACGTTGTAGGGCGGGTAGGAACTGCCGGCATCGTTGCTGCGCAGGGCAGACTCGAACAGATCATTGAAACGATCGAAACCGACGGATTGGCGGAACAGAGGGGCCAAAGAAAGTACGTTGCTCATGAGTATTCTCCTGATTTCAGCAAGTTTCACGATGCGGAACCCGACTTCGGCATCCCGCAGTGACTTATCTAGGGTCGGCCAGAAGAATTTCAAGGCATGGACGATCACCGCGCGCAGGGCTGTAGATGGCGTAGGGTGCGCCGCGCGCACCAGGGCGCAAAGCCGTAGCCCGGATGCAATCCGGGAACACGCACCCGCCATCCCTGGATTTCATCCAGGCTACGAGTCTTGGCCTGACACCGGGCACACTCTCATCGCGAACAGATTCGTCTACAAATGGCCAATAACGAAAACCACCGGGAACGCTGTAGGAGCGAGCTCTGCTCGCGAAAATGCGTTACGGAGTTCGTTCAATCAACCATAGGGTGCGCCGCGCGCACCAGGGCGCAAAGCCGTAGCCCGGATGCAATCCGGGAACATGCACCCGCCATCCCTGGATTTCATCCAGGCTACGAGACTTCAGTTGGCCGGCGTCAGCAGCCGGTCGATGCGTTCGCAATCCTGCTCGCGGCGTATCTCGGCAAACAAGGCCGCGGCTTCCGGGTAGGTACGGGTGAGCATCGCCAGCCATTGTTTCAGTCGGCCCGGCGCATAGCGCGGCGCCAGCTTGCGCCGCGCCTGCTGCCAGAAGTCCTGCAACAGCGGCTGCAACTCGGCCCAGCTCATTTCCTCTGGCGCCTCACCCGCCCTGACCGCCGCGATCTGCCGTGCCAGGCCAGGGCGAGACACCAGGCCGCGCCCCAGCATGATATCCTCCACACCACTGATCTCCCGGCAGCGGCGCCAGTCCTCCAGCGTCCACACCTCGCCGTTGGCGAACACCGGCACCGCTACCACCTCCTGCACCCGCGCCACCCATTCCCAGTGCGCCGGCGGCTTGTAGCCCTCGACCTTGGTTCGCGCATGCACCACGATCTGACTCGCGCCACCCTCGGCGAGAGCACGTGCGCAGTCCAGCGCGCCGCTCTTGTCCTCGAAGCCCAGGCGCATCTTCGCCGTCAGCGGAATCTCGGCCGGCAGCGTGCGCCGTACCTCGCGGACGATGGCATGCAGCAGCTCCGGCTCCTTGAGCAGCACCGCTCCGCCGCGCGACTTGTTCACCGTCTTGGCCGGGCAACCGAAGTTGAGGTCGATCACCGGCGCACCCAGGGTGCAGGCGAACGCGGCATTGTCGGCCAGGCACTGCGGGTCGGAGCCAAGGAACTGCACACGCATCGGCGTACCGGCCCGAGTGCGTGCGCCATCGAACAGCTCGGGCGCCAGCTTGTGGTAGGTGGCCGCGGGCAACAGCCGCTCGCTGACGCGAATGAACTCGGTCACGCACCAGTCGACTCCGCCGATGCGGGTGAGAACGTCGCGCAGGATCTCGTCGACCAGGCCTTCCATGGGCGCCAGGGCAATTTGCATGAGGTGTTCCGGAAAAAGGGGGCGCACAGTTTAAGGGGTCGCGCGCGCCACGCAAGATGGGCGAAACTGGCCACCTTGCAAACGGAGAGCCCCCATGCGCCCTGTCATATGCGCCCTGCTCGGCTTGCTCTGCATGACGACCCAGGCCAGCGAAAATCTACCCCCGACCCCGCCACCGGATCCGGTGGCCGACGCCCCGGCCCGGCTGATCGTCAGCCGCGACGAGCAGGCACCGAACGCCTGTGACGTGGAGCTGTACGTCAACCAGCAAGTGGTGGCCACGCTCGGCCCGGGGCAACGTACCAGCCTGGACTTGCCCAGCGGGGAACAGAGTCTGGCCGTGGCGATTTCACCGGAAGGCTATTGCGGCGGCACGGGCCCGCAGACCACGCAGTCGATACTGCTGACCCCGGGGGAAACCCGCCAGTTCGATGTGAAGGTGGAGCCCGATCAGGTATTTCTCGCACCACGACTCGAATGAAGGCGTTACGCCTGCGACACGGAAACTGGCAGCAAGGCCCTGCCATAACCCTCGATGAATTCCGCCGGCATGCGCTTGGGCCGACCGCTGGACAGCTCGATGCAGACGAAGGTGGTCTTGGCTCTTAACAGGGTCATGCCATCTTCCGGGCGCAACAACTGAAAACGCCGATCCATTTTCAGGCGCTGGTCGGACTCGACGATCCAGGTGGCCATCTGCAAGTGCTGCCCTTCGTAGGCACTGGCCAGGTAATCGATCTCGTGGCGCACCACGGCCATGGCCCGATCCAGGCGGCGATACTCCACCAGATCCAGCCCCAGGAATTGCGAATGACGCCAGGCGCAGCGCTCCAGCCAGGTGACGTAGACCGCGTTGTTGGCATGGCCAAGACCGTCGATGTCCTCGTCAGTCACCTCGATATCGATGACGAAGGGACTGGGCAATTCCCACTGCATGGCTGTACCTCCAGTTTTGCCGGTTCGTGCGCCGAGCTCAGTGATACCGCGCACGGGGCCGACATGATACGCCGCACAGCCGATCCCTGCAGCGCCAGAGCTTTTACCCCATGATCTCATCGCGCCATAATGCGCGATGCACTTGCCTTAGCAGGCCGTTGAAAAACGTAGGCGAGGCAGGCAAAACAAGGCAAAAACAGCCGAAAAAGCGCAGTTTACGTGCTGTAAATGAGCATTTTGAGGCTGTTTTTAACGCAGTATTGCCAACGTAGATAGTTTTTCAACAGCCTGTTAGAGCCCGAGAACGAGCAATTGACTGCCACCCTGCGCCTATTGATGCTGCTGTTGCTGCCTGCCCTGACCTGGGCCAAGAGCCTGCCGCTGCCGGACGATCACACTCAGATGCTGCCTGCCCCCTACATGTTCGTCTGGGAGGATTCGAGCGGCCAGGCCGACTTCAAGCAGGTCAGCGCCCTGCCCGACTCCGCCTGGCAAGCCGTGGGCAGACGCGATGCCAGCTTCGGCTACGGCGGCAGCGCCTACTGGCTGCGCCTTGACGTGCACAACCCTCACACGCGCGCACTGGACTGGGTGCTGCTGGTCGGCAATCCGCTGCTCGACCAGCTGGATGCCTATGGCCTGGACGGTGAGCGCATCTATCGCGCCGGCGACCAGCGCCCCTTTGCCTGGCGCTGGGTGGAGAACCGCGACCTGGTGCTGCCATTGCGGCTGGAACCTGGCGAACAGCGGCGTATCTGGCTGCGCATGCAGACCGATGGCTCGGCCAACCTCAGCGCCAGCCTCATGACACACGCAACCTTCAATCACCAGGAACAACTCAACCTGTTGTTGCAAGGCCTGTTCTTTGGCGCCCTGATGGCGATGTTCATCTACAACCTGAGCATCTTCTGCATCACCCGCGACCGCAATTACCTCTGGTACAGCCTGTTCGTCGCCAGCTTCAGCCTCTATCAGTTCATCCAGCTCGGTTTCGCCCAGCAATGGTTGTGGCCCAATGCCCTGGCCTGGCAGCAGTTGAGCTTCCCGTTCATGTCGGCACTGGCGACGCTGTTCGGCATCCACTTCACCTATGGCGTACTGGAACTGGACAAGGCCCCCAAGGCTTATCGCTGGACGACCCACGCGCTCAAGGCCTGTTGTTGGCTGGTGTTGGCCATGGCCTTGTTCGGCCCTTACACCCCGGCCCTGTTCGGCAGCTTCGTACTGGTGATCGCCTGCACACCGGTGGCCTTCGTCATCACCCTGCTGCGCTGGCGCGAAGGCTATACTGCGGCACGACTGTTCGCCCTCGGCTGGTTCGTGCTGATCACCGCCAGCCTCGCCAGCATTCTCACCGGCACCGGCTTGCTGCCCTACTCGCTGTTGACCCTGCACGCCCAGCAGATGGGCGGCCTGATCGAGATGACGGTGTTCTCCATTGCCCTCGCGGCGCGCATCCGTCAGGCTCAGGAAGCCAAGCGCCTGGCCCAGACCAAGCTGATCGAGCAGGAACGCCGCCTCGGCCTCGAGCAGGCCAAGCGCCTGGAGCTGCAGCAGCAGATCAGCGAAGACCTGGAACAACGCGTCCAGGAGCGCACCGCCACCCTGCAGGACACCCTGCAGCAGCTATCCCACGCCAACCTGCGCCTGGCGGAGTTGAATCGTCATGACGGGCTCACCGGCCTGCTCAACCGGCAGACACTGAGCGAGGAACTGACGCATGCCTGCACCCGCGCCGTGCGCAGCCAGCAACCATTGGCCGTGCTGATGCTGGATCTGGATCACTTCAAGCAGGTCAATGACCGGTATGGCCACCTGGCTGGCGACGCCTGCCTGCGCCATGCCGCCCAGCGCATCCGCCAACGCCTGCGCAGCAGCGACTGGCTGGCCCGTTTCGGCGGTGAGGAGTTCGTCGCCCTGCTCGACAGTACCGATCTGACCGGCGCGCTCGACCTGGCCGAACAATTGCGCGAAGACCTGGCCAGCAATCCCTGCCACTATCAACAGCAATCGATCCCGTTGAGCCTGAGCATTGGCCTGCATGCCGGAACGCCGAGCGCCGCCGATTGCGGCGAACACTGGCTCGACCTGGCCGACCGCGCGCTGTATCGCGCCAAGGCAGGCGGCCGTAACCGTGTGGCCTGTTACCAAGAGCAGGCGCTCAATAACACCTGAGCAGTGGCCGCAAACAAAAAGGGGCCACTTCCGAAGAAGCAGCCCCTGGTTCCGCAAACGCGGCAATAAAGATGATGTGCTTGCGCCCCTAGCGCAAAGGGGCGAAACGACGAGGCCAGCGCTAGGCTGGCCTCGTGCTTGATTGGTGGAGCTAAACGGGATCGAACCGTTGACCTCTTGCATGCCATGCAAGCGCTCTCCCAGCTGAGCTATAGCCCCGAAACCTTGCGGTCGGCTCGCAGCATGAGCGCTGCGACTGGAATATGGCGTCCCCTAGGGGACTCGAACCCCTGTTACCGCCGTGAAAGGGCGGTGTCCTAGGCCACTAGACGAAGGGGACAAAACCTTCGATGAACAAGGCCAGCACTCGGCTGGCCTTGTCAGTGTTTGGTGGAGCTAAACGGGATCGAACCGTTGACCTCTTGCATGCCATGCAAGCGCTCTCCCAGCTGAGCTATAGCCCCGAAACCTTGCGGTCGGCTCGCAGCATGAGCGCTGCGACTGGAATATGGCGTCCCCTAGGGGACTCGAACCCCTGTTACCGCCGTGAAAGGGCGGTGTCCTAGGCCACTAGACGAAGGGGACAAAACCTTCGATGAACAAGGCCAGCACTCGGCTGGCCTTGTCAGTGTTTGGTGGAGCTAAACGGGATCGAACCGTTGACCTCTTGCATGCCATGCAAGCGCTCTCCCAGCTGAGCTATAGCCCC
>NZ_JBQLIX010000047.1:0-38425 GCF_052156495.1 Pseudomonas sp. NCHU5216
ATATCGAAGGCGATGCCCTCACCGTCGAAATCCTGTCCGGCCCGCAGCATGGTCGGTTGGTGATGAATGCCGATGGCAGCTTCACCTACACCCCTGATTCTGACTGGTACGGCACCGACGGTTTCAGTTACCGGGTAACCGATGGCGAACTGGTTTCCGCGCCGGCCAGCATTGCCCTGAACGTGACGCCGGTGAACGACGCGCCGCAAGTGATGGACCTGGGCGTGACCCTGGATGAGGACACCAGGGTTACCCTGGATCTGCTGCAGGGCGCCCGCGACGTGGAGGGCGATGCGCTGGGCATGGAGGTGGTCAGCGGGCCGCGACATGGCCGGCTGGAGCTGGGCGTGGATGGTAGCTTCCTCTACATCCCCGAGGCGGACTTCCATGGCGAAGATCGCTTCACCTACCGCGGCAACGACGGCCAGGCGGACTCCGCCGTGGCCGAGGTACGCATCGTCGTGGCACCGGTCAACGATGCCCCGGTAGTCAGCCCCCTCGCGGCGACCCTGCTGGAAGATGGCCGGCTCGTGCTCGACCTGCTGGCGCAGACCTACGACGTGGACGGCGACCCGCTCACGGTCAGCGTGCTACAGCCGGGCCAAGGCCAGGTGACTCGTAATGAGGATGGCACCTGGACTTACACGCCGGAGGCCGACTACCACGGCGAAGACGCCTTCACCTTCAATGTGAGCGACGGCCAGGCCGTGGTGGCAGGCGTGGTGCGCCTGACGATCACGGCGGTCAACGATGCGCCGGTGGCGCACGACGACCATGCCACCCTGAACGAAGACGCCAGCATCGTCCTCTGGCCCATGAGCAATGACGGCGACGTCGATGGCGACAGCCTGCAACTGCAGGTGCTGGACGGGCCGACACATGGCGTGCTGGTACGCAATGCCGACGGCAGCCTGACCTACACGCCGATGGCTGATTGGAGCGGCGAAGACCGCTTTACCTATCGCCTGAGCGATGGTCAGACCGAGTCCGGCGTGGCCACGGTGCGGCTGGTGGTGAGCCCTGTGGCTGACGCACCGACTCTGGTGCTGAGCGATCCACAACCGCAGACCCGCGAGGTATTCCGCACCGGCTGGGAGTCGGTGGCTGATCGTAGCTTCACCTCCACCCTGGTTCAGGCCCGTGAACTGGAAGGCTGGACGCTGATCACCCGACCGGATCCGAGCTGCGGCGGTAGCAATGGTTTCGAGATCTGGAGCACCGGCGACAAGATGATGGATGCCTGGTACAGGCTGCGTACGGTCAATGCGATGGCGGGTAACGGCGACAACTGGCTGGAGTTGAACAATTCCGCTGCTGTCATGCACCAGACCCTTGGCATCGAACGCAGCGTGCAGACGGTAGCTGGCGCTCGCTACACCCTGAGCCTGGATGTAGCCGGCCGCATGGGCTATGGCTCTGATTACACGCGCATCGGCATCTACGTCGACGGCGTGCGCATCGGCGGTGATGCCAGCACCAGCGGCTGGCAGGGCCTGGAGTGGCAGGCGCGTAGCGTCCAGTTCACCGGCACGGGTGGCACGCAGAGCATCCGCATCGTCTCCGAAGCTACGCGGTTCGATGCCAGTGGCCGCGGCATGATGATCGACGATATCGCCCTTACCGAGAGCTTGCCGGCCAATGTTGGGCTGGAGGACTCGGCTATCCATCTGTCCGCCATCAGCGCGGCCCTGCGCGATATGGATGGCTCGGAAACGCTGGCCATCACCTTGGAGGCGTTGCCGGTGGGTAGCGTGCTGTCCGACGGCGTACATCGCTTCACTGCGGTGGAAGGGGTTACCCGCGCCGATGTCAGCGCCTGGAACCTGGGCCAGCTGAGCCTCACGCCACCGAAGGACTTCGCCGGCAGCATTACCTTGAGGGTAGTCGCTACGGCCATCGAGCAGGGTAATCAGGCGCAAGCCAGCACCTCGGTCGACCTCATCGTCGAGGCGCTGCCGGTCAATGATGCGCCGGTTGCCAGCGATCAGTACCTGACGCTGGACGAAGACCGCAGCCTCAGACTGACACCGCTGGCTACCGATGCGGATGGCGATGCCCTGACGCTGCGTGTCCTTGCTCAGCCCGAGCACGGCCTGTTGGTGCGTAACGCCGACGGTAGCTTCACCTACACCCCGCGAGCCGGCTGGAGCGGCGAGGATTGTTTCACCTATCAGGCGAACGATGGCCAGGTCGATTCCAACGTGGCCAGGGTACGGTTGTTGGTGAACCCGGTAGCCGATGCGCCGACGCTGGTGCTGACCGCGCCGCCAGGCATGACGCGCGAGTTGTTCCGCACAGGCTGGGAGAGTGTCGCCAACCTCTCCGGCGATTCCACCCTGGTTCGCCAGGCCGTGCTCGAGGGCTGGGCCCTGGTGACTACGCCCGACGCGGCAGCCGGTGGGCGCAACGGCTTCGAGGTCTGGAGCCATGGCGACCGCATGGCTGATGCACGCGGCGTACAGCGCATCGTCACTGCCGCGCCGGGCAATGGCCACAACTGGCTGGAGCTCAACGGCGCCGCTGGCGACATGCACCAGACCCTGGGTATCGAGCGCAGCGTGCAGACGGTGGCTGGGGCAAGTTACACCCTGAGCCTGGATCTGGCCGGTCGCATGGGCTACGGCGCTGACTACACGCGCATCGGTATCTATGTCGACGGCGTACGCATCGGCGCAGATGCCAGTACCAGTGGTCGTCATGGTCTGTCGTGGCAGGAGCGCAGCTTCCAGTTCACTGGCACAGGTGGCATGCAGAGCATCCGCATCGTCTCCGAGGCCACGCAGCTCGACGCCAATGGTCGCGGCATGATGATCGATGACATCGTGCTCAGTGAAACCCTGCCGGCCAATGTTGGGCAGGAGGATTCGCTTATCCGCCTGCCGGTCATCGGCGCATCGCTCAATGACTGCGATGGCTCCGAGTCCCTGGTGCTCATGATCGAGTCCGTGCCGGTGGGCGCTGTGCTGACCGACGGCGTACGCAGTTTCACTGCCATGACGGGCGCGACCACGGTCGACCTTGCTGGCTGGCGCCTGGATCGCCTTGATATCAGACCGCCCCAGGACTTCACTGGCAGCTTCGTGCTCAAGGTGGTGGCCACGGCGACCGAGCGAGGCAACCAGGCCCAGGCCACTACTTCGGCGGATATCGAAGTGCAGGTGTTGCCCTTCAACACTGCGCCGACGGCCCATGATGCGTGCTTCACGCTGTTGCGCGACGGCAGTGTGCGGATCGACTTCGCCTCGCTGGTGCGCGATGCGCAGGGCGATGCGCTGACGCTGACCCTGAACGCTCCCGTGCACGGCAGCCTGGCCCGCAATGGCGATGGCAGCTACACCTATCGCCCGGAAACTGGCTATGTGGGCACAGACCGCTTCACCTACGCCGTTTCGGACGGCCAGGAAAACATTCAGGCGAGCATCGATTTGCTGGTGCTGCCCGGTGTCTGGAGAGCATCGGGGTCGACCGTCAGCCTGCACTCGGCACTGGCCTGCCAGCCTGCGGCGCCGGAGCCTGATCGTTACCTCGTTCTAAGAGCGCCCCATGGCGAACGGCCACGCGTCGACTGGGAGGCTACACCGGCAGAGCTGGATGCCTTCGACATGCAGGCCACCTGGCTACCAGCACTTGGCCAGGGCCAACGGGATGAAGAATGCAACCTGGGCGATATCACCGGGCTGGTATTCCCCATCGGGCGGCAGCAACGATGAGGCAAATGGCACAGCGATCGATCGAACCGGGCAAGGCGCCGTGCGGCGCCATTGCCGCCAAGTTGTCCAAGGTCGATGAGGATATCTGTTACCCGGAGCAGGCAGGTGGGTGTTTTATCAAAGGCACGCGTGTTTATACGAGGGAAGGTAAGAAGCCGATTGAGGAAATTCAGGTAGGGGATTGGGTACTTTCCTGCCCCGAAGACAGTCCTGGCCAGCCGGAATACAAGCGAGTGGTCAGAACTTTCGCGCATGATCCTCAGCCTGTTTTCAGAATCATCATCCATCCGGAAGGTTGGGTTTTCCCCGACCCATCCTATTTCGTGGTGGCGACAGGAAACCATCCATTCTGGGTAGAAGGCGTCGGCTGGACGTGTGCCGATGCGCTCAACCCCCAGCAATGGCTGCGCCAAGGCGACGGCGGCCGGGCTTTCGTAGGCGGTGTGAGTCGGGTATACCGCACGGGGCAAGAGGGCATTGGCTGGGTTTCGAGTACGCTGGAACCGGATGGACATGGCTCGGTATTCGATTACGCCAATTACGCCGCTGTCGATGATTCAGTGGAGGAGAAATTCCTCTATCTCCCCGATGAGGTGCTGGCAAGCGACGATCCCTACCTGCGAGTGCCCGTTTTCAACCTCGAGGTTGAGGACTTTCACACCTACTACGTAGGTGGGAAGCATGGCTTCTGGGTTCACAACGCGAATTGCGAGGGAGTGCGACTCGCCAATGGCGACGGTGTTGTACCCCCATTTTGCTCTGAGCATTTATGGACGCGATTGAGCGGGGCGTCAGGAGATTCGACAGCTCCGGAGGTTGCTAGGGTCGGCTTCACCGCAGCGGATACGCACGGCAATCCAGGGCGGGTAGGCAAGCTTGGCCGATTGCATAGTTGGTGTGGGAATGCGCGGTGGTTATGGCTCGTTATGTTGTTGGGCACCATGAGCGCACAGGCGCAACCGCTGTCTCTGGCGGATTTGCTGCAACGTGCCCATGCCAGCGAGCCCACCTTCCTAGGAGCCAAGGCCGCGGTTTCCACCGCACAGGCTCGGGAGGATCAGGCGTTCGGTGCATTGCTGCCCCAACTCAGCGCGAGTGCCGGTACCCATGCCAACTCCCGCAATTACGCGACCCGCAACGACATCACGCCCAGAGCCAGCGACGAATACAACAACCACTCGGCACAGATAAGCCTGACGCAGCCGCTTTGGCGTCCCGCCGAGTTGGTGGGCCTGAAGCAGGCCAGGATCATGGTGGCGCAGGCCGAGTATCAACTGACCGCCGCGGAGCAGGAGCTGGCGGCGCGGTTGGTGGAGGCCTGGTTCGATCTGCTTGCGGCTCGCGATGCCAAGGCTTTCGCTGAGCAGCAGGTGGCTGCCTTGGAGCAGCAATGGCGCGTGTCGATTCGCGCAGAGGAATTGGGGGGCGGGAGCCAGCCGCAGACCGAGGATGCCTTGGCCAAACTGGAGCAGGCACGGGCGGACGCCGCAGTGGCCGAGACGGATATCGAGCTC
Source organism: Pseudomonas sp. NCHU5216 (assembly GCF_052156495.1). Taxonomy (NCBI): domain Bacteria; kingdom Pseudomonadati; phylum Pseudomonadota; class Gammaproteobacteria; order Pseudomonadales; family Pseudomonadaceae; genus Pseudomonas; species Pseudomonas sp. NCHU5216. Next base: position 5,225 of record NZ_JBQLIX010000047.1, read on the forward strand.
AAGCGTGCCGCCATGGAGCAATGGGTTGGCCCTCTGCCGGAGTTCACCTTGCCGCATCTGAACGGCGCTGTGGTGCTGATAGATCCGGCAGCGCAGGCGCTGGATGTCTGGTTGCAAGAGGTGGAGGCTGGCAATCCCTCCGTGCTGGCCGCGCGGCGGGCCTACGAGGCGGCCGAGGCCGAGGTGAGCAAGCAACGCGCCGGGCATTCTCCCACCCTGGATCTGGTGGCCAGCTATGGTCAGAACAGCCAGGCAGTGGGTGGTTTTCCCGGGCAGGCCGGTTATGACATCAAACAGGGCAGCATCGGCGTGCAGTTGAACGTGCCGCTTTATTCGGGGGGAACCCAGTCGGCCAAGGTTGCCGAAGCACTGGCTCAGGAGGAACGGGCCAGCCAGGAGATCGAAGCCGCCCGGCGTTCTGCCGTGCTGGCGGCCAAGCGTGCCTGGTTTACCTGGCGGGGGGCCGTGGCGCGTGCTGCTGCAGGGGCCCAGAGCATTCGCGCCGCGCGTGCAGAACTGGCCCGTACCGGCCGGGGGAGCGAACGGGGGCTGCAGACCCGCCTGGAGATATTGCAGGCCGAGCAGCAACTGCGTGCCGGCCAACGCGATTTCTGCAAGGGGCGCTATGACCAGATCGTCTCGCTTATCCGCCTAAAGGCCGCGGCGGGAACCTTGTTGTTGAGCGACGTGACCAGGATTGACGGGCTTCTGGTGCCGCTACGCGAAGCCGCCGATCCCGAACCTTGGGTGCATGTTGCCGAGGCGGGGAATCGCTGATGAATGGATTCGTCGATTCCGCCTCCACCGAAACCGGTACGCCGGTTCGGGACGCAGCCGCCGACTGGGAGGCCTTTGCAGCCTCGCGGACGGCCGAGGCGAGGTGCCGTGCCTGGCTGGCGCTGTTGTGCGGCCGTTTGCCGGCAATCCGGGCGGGCGCAATTCTGTTCGAGAACCCCTTGGATCAAAGTTATGCGCCGGTGGCCGTGTGGCCCAAGGCAGGGCCTGAGCTGGGCCGCCTGGGAGCGGTGGTGGAGTCGACGTTGCAGATGCGCCAGGGCGTGGTGAAAGCGGGGGCCGAGGGAACGATACACCTCGGTTACCCGCTACGGGTCGATGATCGAGTCGTCGGGGTGGTGGCGCTGGAGTCTTCGCTCCCCGAATCGGAGGCACCTGCCTTGCTGCGGGAAGTGCATTGGGGCGCGGCATGGTTGGTGGACATGCTGGCTAGCCGGGAGCGAATCGAGGCCACCCAGGGACGAGAGCGATTGGGGTCTGTGCTGGAGGCGGTAGCGGCGGCCCTGCGCCATGGCCAGAAGCTCCAGCAGGCGATGTTCGAGCTTAGCAATGCGCTGCGTTTGCACCTGGGCTGTGCTCGTGTTGCCATCGGTCTGGCTGAGCAGGCCAGGGTGCGGCTCGTTGCGCTGTCGGATGCCGCCTCTTTCGACAAGCACGCATCCTTGGTCAAGAGCTACCAGAAGGCCATGGACGAAGCCTATGACGTGCATCGCGTCGTTCAGGTGTCCGCGCCGCCGGAGGTGGGAGAGGGCAACGCGCCGTTACATGAGGCACTACGGGCGATGTCGGGCGCTAATGCGGTGCTGTCCTACCCGTTGTTGATAGGCGCTCAATGCATGGGAGTCATTACCCTGGAGCGAGAAAATACACCCTTCACCGAGCAGGATCGGGTTTGGCTGGACGCCTTCGCTGCCCTGGCGGCGCCCATCGTCGAGCACAAGCGTTCGGCCGAGCGGGGTGTGCTGCGCCGCCTGGGTGATGATCTGCGCAGCGTTTTCGAGAAGTTGTTCGGGCCACGCCATCTGACCTGGAAGGTGGCTACGGCCGCTGCTTTGTTCACGGTGGCGCTGTTGGTATTGGTACCCGTCGATTACCGGGTATCGGCCAAAACCGTGGTGGAGGGGGAAGTGCAGCGGGTGGTGGCAGCACCCTTCGATGGCTTCATTGGGGCCGCCTATGTGCGTGCGGGTGATACCGTGAAGCGTGATCAGTTGTTGGCCCAGCTCGATGATCGCGACCTGCGTATCGAAGAGGCCCGCTGGTCGAGCGAGCGCGACCAGTACGAGAACCGCTTGCGCGAGGCCACCGCCAACCATGACCTCACGGCCATGGAGGTGGTAGGGGCACAACTGCGCCAGGCCTCGGCGCAACTCAAGTTGGTAACGGAAAAACTCTCCCGTGCGCAACTGATCGCAGCGTTCGATGGCGTAGTGGTGTCCGGCGATCTGAACCAGCAGATCGGTGCACCAGTGGAAGTTGGCAAGACGCTCTTCGAGATTGCTCCGCTGCATAGCTACCGAGTCATCCTTCAGGTGGACGAGCGTGAAATTCGCCATGTGCAGGTGGGGCAGTCCGGCCGTTTGGTGATGACTGGTATCGCTGGCGAGCCGATGCCGTTCCAGGTGGCCAAGGTGACGCCGGTGGCGACCGCTCAGGACGGGCAGAACTTCTTCCGGGTCGAAGCCGACCTGGCCGATGCCTCGCCGCGGTTGCGGCCAGGCATGCAGGGCGTTGGTAAGATCGAGGTTGGCAGTCGTTCGCTGTGGTGGTCGATGACCCACGGCTTCAGTGACTGGCTCACCTTGTGGTTGTGGACCTGGATGCCATAGGGGTGAGCCATGACGCGTAGTCTGTTCAGTTCCTCCTGGCACAGCGTTGCTGATGTGCGGCCGCGCTTGGTAGCACAGGCGCGGATCGAGCGCCATGTGTATCGCGGACAGGTCTGGTACGTAGTGCAGGATCAGAGCGGCGGGCGCTTTCACCGGTTGTCCCCAGCGGCTCATGCTCTGGTTCGCGGCATGGACGGTTCGCGTACGGTTCAGGCGTTGTGGGAGCAGGCCAATGCCAGCGGCACGGGCGATGCCTGTACGCAGAACGAGATCGTAGACTTGCTGGTGCAACTGCATGGCGCCGATCTGCTGCAGGCCGATACCAGCCCGGACTCGTCGGCTCTGTTCGAGCGCTACAAACAGAAGCGGCGGATGACCTGGAAGCAATACTTGCTCAACCCGATGAGCCTCAAGCTGCCCCTGGTGGATCCGCACGATTTCCTGGATATCTGGGCGCCGCGCCTGGCCTGGTGCTTCGGGCGTCTGGGCCTGGTGCTGTGGTTGGCGGTGGTGCTGCCAGCCATCGTGCTGGCCGGTCAGCACTGGAGCGAATTGACCCATAACCTGTCGGAGCAGGTGCTGTCGTCGAGCAACCTGCTGGTGATGATGCTGGTTTTCCCGCTGGTGAAGCTGCTGCACGAACTGGGGCATGCCTTCGCGGTGCGCGTATGGGGTGGGACGGTACGCGAAGCGGGTGTGATGCTGCTGGTCTTCGCTCCGGTACCCTATGTCAATGCCTCGGCTTCGGCGGCATTCCCATCGAAATGGCGGCGAGCCGTGGTGGCTGCCGCCGGCATGCTGGTGGAGCTGTTCATTGCGGCCTTGGCCTTGTATGTCTGGTTGCTGGTCGAGCCGGGGGTGGCGCGTGCCGTGGCCTACAACGTGATGGTGGTGGCAGGCGTTTCGACCCTGGTGGTCAACGGCAATCCGCTGTTACGTTACGACGCTTACTACATCCTCTGCGATCTCATCGAGATTCCCAACCTGGCTCAGCGCGGGCAGAAATACCTGACTTATCTGTGGGATCGCTACGTATTCGGCGCACATGATGTGCAAGCACCCCAGGAGACAGCTGCCGAGAAGCGCTGGCTGTTCTGTTACACGCCGCTGGCCTGGTGCTACCGGGTATTTGTCACGCTGTCGATCATTCTCTTCGTTTCCGGGGAGTTCTTCATCTTCGGTACGCTGATCGCGCTGTGGGGCCTGGTAACCTTGATTGCCGTGCCGCTCTGGAAAACATGGCGGCATGTGACCCGCAGTCCGGGGTTGCAGCGTCGCAGAGTTCAGTCCGTGCGTCTGAGCCTTGCCTTGGTGACCGGCATCACGGTGTTGGCCTTCATCGTGCCGATGCCGTTGTACACCCGTGCGGAAGGTGTGGTCTGGCTGCCCGATCAGGCCATCGTGCGTGCGGGGGGCGATGGATTCTTCGTGCGCTGGTATGTCCAGCCGGGTTCGTGGGTACGCAAGGGGGATCTGCTGTTTGAACAGCAAGATCGCCAGCTTGCGACCGAAATCGAGGTGGCGCGCGCCAAGGTGGATGAGGCCCAGGCAAGTTTTCTGGCGCAGGCGTTCGTCGATCCGGTCAAGGCCCGGGTGAGCGAACGGCAGTTACAGCAGGAGCAGGCAATACTGGTCAAGCTTGAAGAGCGGGCGGCCCGTCTGCAGGGCCACGCGCAAACCGACGGCGTTCTGGCTGCTGCGCAAGCGCAGGATCTACCGGCCCGTTATCTGAAGAAGGGCGAGGTGATTGCTCACGTTCTTGCCAAGGAGTCTCTGGTTGCTCGCACTGTGATATCGCAGGATGACATTCATCTGGTACGAGCCTATTTCCGGGGGGCCGAGTTGCGCTTGGCCGACAGCATCCGCCATGCCGCGCCTGTAACGCTGATTCGCCCTCCCGCGGGAGGGGTCGACGAACTGCCTACCCCAGCGCTGGGGTTGTCAGGAGGCGGAAGGATCGCAACGCTGCCCAGCGATCCAAATGGGATGAAAACCGTCGAACGTGTCTTCATGGTGGATCTGGCCCTGCCAGAGGAACTCCCCCCGGCAGCATTCGGAGAGCGCGTCTACGTACGCTTCGACCATGGCTGGGAGCCGCTGGCCTGGCAGGGGCTGCGGCGCCTGCGGCAATTGTTCCTGGGGCGTTTCGGTGTCTGACGTTCGGGCATTGCTGATCGGCCGCGGTATCGACGTGGCCGATGGAGCCTACCTGGAGCGTGCAGACCGGCCAGTGCATGCGGTGGAGGAATGGCTGCGCGCCAGGGTGACTCTTTTCGGCGGCACGGCTCGTTGCACGGGCCGTTTCGTGCGACGGGTCAATGCGCTGGAAGAACAGGTACAGCTTCATGATGACGATGGCCTGCGGTACGCAATGCGGGAAGTTGCTGCTCGCCTGCAGACTCAGGGGTTGCAAGAGGAGTGGGTGGCTCAGTCTTTCGCTCTGGTGCGCGAGGCGTCACGTCGCATCCTCGGCATGCGTCATCACGACGTGCAATTGCTGGGCTCCTGGGTGTTGCTGCAAGGGCGGATCGCCGAAATGGCGACCGGTGAGGGCAAGACCCTGGCTGCTACCCTGGCAGTTTGTACGGCCGCCGCCGCCGGTGCCGCCGTGCATGTGGTGACAGTCAATGACTACCTTGCCGAGCGGGATGCGCAAGACAACGCAGCGCTTTATGCCTTCTTCGGCCTGAGCCTGGGCGTAGTGAAGCAGGATATGCCGATCGACGAGCGTCGCCAGCAGTACGCCTGCGATGTGGTCTATGTGTCGAACAAGGAACTGACGTTCGACTACCTCAAGGATCGCATCGCGCTGGGAGAGATTTCCGATGCGCAGCTCAAGTTACGCCGTTTGCGCGGCAGCATGGTGGCGCCGGTTTCGCTGCTGCGAGGGTTGCATCTGGCGATCGTGGATGAGGCCGATAGCGTCCTGATCGACGAGGCACGCACGCCTCTGATCATTTCCGAGACGCTGCCGGACGATCTGGACGAGGCTATCTATCACGAGGCATTGGAGCTTGCCGGGGGGCTGGAGAGTGACCGCCATTATCTTCACGGGCGTGATCGCGATGTTTGGCTCACCCCAGCAGGAGAGGCCGAAGTAGCGCGCCTGGTAGCAGGTCGGGAGGGAGTCTGGGTATCGCCGCTGTGGCAGAAGGAGCTGATCGGCAAGGCTCTGTCCGCATTGCATCTGTTCCATCGCGATCAGCATTACATTCTGGCGGAGGATAAGGTGCAGATCGTCGATGAGTCCACCGGCCGGGTGATGCCTGACCGCACCTGGGAGCGAGGTCTTCACCAGATGATCGAGGCCAAGGAAGGGTGTGAAATTTCCGGGCAGCGCCGCACGCTGTCGCAGATCACCTACCAGCGGTTCTTCGGGCGCTATCTGCTTCTGGGCGGCATGACTGGTACGGCCAGGGAGGTGGAGTCGGAGCTGAAGCGAGTTTACGACCTCTCGGTCACGCGGATTCCGACACACAAGACACCTCGGCGCAAACGCCTGCCGGATCGGGTATTTCATACCTCCGAAGAGCGCTGGGCCGCGGTAGCGGATAGAGCATGGGAGATTGCGGCACAAGGGCGCTCGGTATTGGTCGGCACGCGTTCGGTGGAAGCCTCGGAACATCTGAGTCGGCTATTCGATGAGCGGGGTACGGTGCATGCTGTGCTCAACGCACGCCAGGACGAAACCGAAGCAGAGGCGGTGGCGCAGGCAGGGCAGCCGGGACGTATCACGGTGGCTACCAACATGGCCGGTCGCGGCACGGATATAAAACTGGCTCCGGCAGTTGAGCAAGCTGGCGGTTTGCATGTGATTCTGACCGAGTTCCATGAGAGCGCACGGGTGGATCGGCAACTGTTCGGGCGCTCTGCGCGTCAGGGCAATCCGGGGTCAGTGGAAGCCATTGTCAGCTTGGAGGACGAGTTGTTCCGGCGCTTCATCCCGTTCTGGTTGCGCACCATGCTGGGCGTCGAGTTGAACGCCCGCATTCAGTTGGGCGGTAGCTTTTTCCGCCATGTGGTGACTTTCGCCCAATCCCGTGCGGAGGCGCGGGACAGGCGGGTTCGCTTGGACACACTTCAGCGTGACCGTAAGTGGTTAAGAGCTTTGGGCTTCGTGGGTGCACACAAGAAATGATCGTCATTCAGTCGCTTTGGCACGTGTAGGGGCTCTCAAAACCATCGATAGGCCGAACGTCATTTCCGCGTTCTGCTTCATTCTGTCGTTTGCGTTCAACCCATCCGCGCCAGATACAGCAGCGCATAGCCCAGCCCACACAAGCCCCAGCCCAGCCAGGGCGAGAACAGGGCGCGCCACAGCCAGTGGCGTGGGGTGAAGCCGACGCCGTGGATGAAGGCGCAGGATACGCCCCACATCACCAGCATCAGCAGCGAATGGCTGTAGCGCCCCTGGCTGTCGAGCATGGCGCCTGGGTGGATCATCAGCAGTAGCGCCAGCGGCGTACCCAGCAGCCAGGAGAGCGCGCGCAACGGCGCACGCTCGCTCAGGGTGGTGTCAGTCATTTTCGCTCTCGGTGTCGAGATTCTGCGTGGTTTCCAGCCACAGCGCGTTGATGATGCCGAAGCTGCAGGCCAGCAGCACGCCAAGAATCCAGGTGAAGTACCACATCGCGTTTTCTCCTCAATACAGGCCGTGGGGGTTGGCTTCGATGCTGCTGTCGTTCAACTTGCCCCACATGCGGATATAGCTCCACAGGGTGTAGAGCAGGATCAGCGGCACGAAGATGCAGGCGACGACGAACATGATGCCCAGGGTCTTGTGGCTCGATACCGCGTCCCACACCGTCAGGCTGGAGGCTGCATCGAGGCTGGATGGGAAGACGAAGGGGAACAGGGCGAAGCCGGCGGTGCAGATGGCGCCGACGATCATCAGGCTGCTGCCGATGAAGGCCAGGCCGGCGCGGCGTCCGCTGCTGGCAAGAATTGCCAGCAGCGCGCCGAGTACGCCGAGCGCCGGTGCCGTCATGGTCACTGGGTAGTGGCTGTAGTTGCCGAGCCAGCCGGCATTGTTGGCCAGCACCTGCTTGTTCAGCGGGTTGAGCGCGGCCCCGGCATCCACTGCGCCGATCAGGCTCATGCCTTTAATACTCAGGGCCAGCCAACTGCCGGCCAGCAGGAAACCGACCAGGAACACCAGGGCACTGAGGTAGGTGGCGGTGCGCGAGCGTGCGGCCAGATCACCTTCGGTACGCATCATCAGCCAGGCGCCGCCGTGGGCGCAGAGCATGCTCAGGCTGACCACGCCGCAGAGCAGGGCGAAGGGGTTGAGCAGGGCGAAGAAGGAGCCATGGTAGGTCGAACGCATCATGTCGTCGAGCTGGAATGGCAGGCCGAGGAACAGGTTGCCGAAGGCTACGCCGAACACCAGTGCCGGCACCGCGCCGCCGACGAACAGCGCCCAGTCCCAGGCGCTGCGCCAGCGGGTGTTTTCCAGCTTGCTGCGATAGTCGAAGCCCACCGGGCGGCAGAACAGAGCGAAGAGCACCAGCAGCATGGCCCAGTACAGACCGGAGAAGGCCACCGCGTAGACCATCGGCCAGGCGGCGAACAGCGCGCCGCCAGCGGTGATGAACCACACCTGGTTGCCGTCCCAGTGCGGAGCGATGGTGTTGATGGCGACGCGGCGCTCGTTGTCGGTCTTGCCGACGAAGGGCATCAGCGCCATGGCGCCCATGTCGAAGCCATCGGTGAGGGCGAAGCCGATCAGCAGCACGCCGATCAGCACCCACCAGACGAGTTTCAGGGTTTCGTAGTCGAACATGGCGAAGTCCTCAGGCGTGGGCCGGCTGCTGTTGCTCGAAGTGGTAGCGTCCGCTGTGCAGGCTCGACGGTCCGAGGCGGGCGAACTTGATCATCAGGTACATCTCCACCACCAGCAGCAGGCTGTAGAAGGCGATCAGTGCGGTCAGCGAACCCCAGATATCGCCAGTCGACAGGCTGGAGGCGGACAGATGAGTGGGCAGCACCTCACCGATGGACCAGGGCTGGCGGCCATGTTCGGCCACGTACCAGCCGGTCTGCGCGGCGATCCAGGGCAGCGGCAGGCTCCACAGTGCCCACTTGAGCAGCCAGGGTTTGCTTTCCTCGTTCTTCTTCGCCGAAGCCCAGAAGGCACAGACGAACAGGGCCAGCATGAGGAAGCCACTGGCGACCATGATGCGGAAGGTCCAGAACAGGCTGAACACGTCGGGGATGGTATCCAGCGTGGCCTGCTTGATCTGCGCCTCACTGGCATCGACCACATGCTCCGTGTATTTCTTCAGCAGCAGGCCATAGCCCAGGTCGTTCTTCACGGCGTTGAAGGCAGTGAGGGTCTCGCTGGATTTGTCACCGCCGCGCAGTTGCTCCAGCAGCGCATAGGCCTGCATGCCATTGCGGATACGCGCCTCGTGCTCGATGAGCAGATCCTTGATGCCCTTGACCTCCTCATCCAGCGAGCGGGTGGCGATCAGGCCCAGGGCGTAGGGAATCTTCACCGCGTAATCGGTGCGCTGCTCCTCCTGGTTGGGCAGGCCGAACAGGGTGAAGCCTGCCGGCGCCGGGTGTGTGTCCCACTCGGCCTCGATGGCCGCCAGTTTGGTCTTCTGCACGTCACCGATCTCGTAACCAGACTCGTCCCCCAGGACGATCACCGAGAGGATCGAGGCCAGGCCGAAGGCCGAGGCGATGGCGAAGGAGCGGCGGGCGAAGCCCAGGTCGCGCTTGTTCAGCAGGTAGTAGCTGGAGATGGCCAGGATGAAGATCGAGCCAGTGACGTAGCCGGCGGCCACGGTGTGCACGAACTTGACCTGGGCCACCGGGTTGAACAGCAGCGCGCCGAAGTCGGTCAGCTCCATGCGCATGGTCTCGAAGTTGAACTCGGCGCCTACCGGGTTCTGCATCCAGCCATTGGCAATCAGGATCCACAGCGCCGAGAGGTTCGAGCCAATCGCCACCAGCCAGGTCACGCTGAGGTGCTGCAGCTTGCTCAGGCGATCCCAACCGAAGAAGAACAGGCCGATGAAGGTGGATTCGAGGAAGAAGGCCATCAACCCTTCGATGGCCAGCGGCGCACCGAAGATGTCACCGACGTAATGGCTGTAGTAGGCCCAGTTGGTACCGAACTGGAATTCCATGGTCAGCCCGGTGGTGACACCCAGGGCGAAGTTGATGCCGAACAGCTTGCCCCAGAACTTGACCATGTCCTTGTAGACCTGTTTGCCGGTCATCACGTAGACCGACTCCATGATCGCCAGGAGGAAGGACAGGCCCAGGGTCAAGGGGACGAAGATGAAGTGATACATCGCTGTCATGGCGAATTGCAGACGTGACAGATCGACGACTGATTCCGAGATCATCTCGGTTTCTCCTCGGTGGGTAGTGAAGACGGACTGGCGGGTTGGCCGAACAGGTGAAGCTCGACGCGCTGCTGACCATCTTTCGGCACGGTCGGCTCGGTGAACCAGATGGCCTTGATACCCAGCAGCAGGGTCAGCTTGATCAGCAGGATCACGGTGATCTCGCGGATCAGCGGGATTCGCCAGGGAGAGGTAGGTGCGCGCTCGGACATCTCGACGCTCCAGGTTTGCCGGCGCTGACTCGGGGGTGCCGGCAGAGTGGGTGTGTCCTAATGTTACTGGGTACTCGTGGGGGTATACAGGTGCAGAAATTGATGCAGGTCAGGACAACGGCGATTAGCCGGAAGATTCCTGCATCGAAGTGCCATGGGGCTCAGTCGAAGGCCGGCAGTGTGGGGGTGAGCAACTCCCGGCCGGCCGCTTGCCAGGCCTCGATGCCACCGGCCAGGGAAAGTACGTTGCGGTAACCCATTTCCCTTAGCGCGTCGGCTGCCAGGGCCGAGCGGCCGCTGGTCTTGCAATAGAGCACCAGCTTGAGCGTGCGGTCGGTCAGTTGCGGATCGTTGCTCAGCTTGAATTCCAGCAGCCCGCGGGGAATGTTGACGGCCCCGGGAATGTGCGCGCTGGCGTATTCGTCCGCTTCACGCACGTCGATCAGCAGGTCGGCGTTGCGGATGGCCGCTGCGGCCTGTTGCAGATCGACTTCAGCGATACGGGCCTTGGCGGCGAGCACCAGATCATGAGCGCTTTTCATGGGGATTTCCTTGCAGGGGCTGTGGTTGAGAACCGGGCGCTGGAGCGAGCTGCCTGAGTGCCTCGAACTGGCTGATGAACACCTGGCCGCCGAAGGCCTGCAGGAAGTCGGAGCGGCGCAACTGATCCATCACCGGGCCCTTGACCTCGGACAGGTGCAGTTGCACACCGGCTGCATGCAGGCGCTCGGCGATGGCGTGTAGCGAATCCAGGGCGCTGGCATCGATCAGGTTGACCCCCGAGCACATCAGCACCAGATGGCGCACCTGCGGTCGGTTGGCCACCAGCTCACCGATGCGCTCTTCCAGGTAGCGGGCATTGGGGAAGTACAGGCTTTCGTCGACGCGCAGCGACAGCACGCTGGGGGACTCGATCACGGCGAAGCGCTCGACGTTGCGAAAGTGCTCGCTGCCCGGCACCTGGCCGACCACGGCGATATGCGGCTGGCTGGTGCGCCAGAGAAACAGCAGCAGCGACAGGCCGACGCCGAGCAGGATGCCGGCCTCGACGCCGATCAGCAGCACGCCGAGCAGCGTGGCGACTTGTGCGGCGCCGTCCTGGCGTGAATAGCGCCAGGTATGCCGGAGTGACTTGAGGTCGACCAGGCTGAGCACGGCGACGATGATGGTGGCGGCCAGTACGGCTTGCGGCAGGTCGTGCAGCAGGGGTGTCAGCAACATTACGCTGACACCGATGCCCAGGGCGGTGAACACGCCAGCCATGGGCGTCTGCGCGCCGGCATCGTAATTGACCACCGAGCGGGCGAAGCCACCGGTGACCGGAAAGCCGCCGCTGAAGGCCGCGCTGATATTGGCGGCGCCAAGGCCGAACAGTTCGTTGTCCGGCGCGATGCGCTGGCGGCGCTTGGCCGCCAGGGTCTGGCCGACCGATACCGATTCGACAAACCCCACCAGGCTGATCAGCAGCGCCGCCGGCAGCAGTTGCACAGCCAGGTGCAGATCCAGTGTGGGCAGGGTCAGCCCCGGCAGGCCTTGGGGCACCACACCGACTACCTTGACCCCGGCTTGCTCCAGTTGCAGCAGGGCGACAGCGGCAATGGCCACGATGATCGCCAGCACCGGCCCGGCCTTGGCCAGGTTGCCCGCCAGTTGTGGCGACAGGCCAAGGCCTTGCAGCAGCGGTTTGAGCCGGACTCTGGCCCACCATAGCCAGGCCAGGCTGAGCACGCCGATAAGCAGGGTCGGCCCGTGCGTATCCGGCAGTGCCTGGAAGAGTTGTGGCAGCAGGTGCGGCAGGTTCTCCCCGGAAGCCGAGACACCGAGCAGATGCTTGAGCTGGCCAAAGGCGATGAGAATGCCCGAGGCGCTGATGAAACCGGACACCACCGGATGGCTGAGGAAGTTGGCGAGAAAGCCCAGGCGCAGCATGGCCATGGCCGTCAGCAGCGTGCCGGACAGCAGCGCCAGAAGCATGGCCGCGCCGACGTATTGCGCACTGCCAGCAGGGAACAGCGGTGCCAGGGTAGCGGCGGTCATCAGCGACACCACCGCCACCGGGCCGACGGCCAGGGTGCGGCTGGAGCCGAACAGGGCATAGGCCAGCAGCGGCAGGATGCTGGCGTACAGGCCGGTTACCGGCGGCAGGCCGGCGAGCATGGCGTAGGCCAGGCTCTGTGGAATCAGCATCAGGGTGACGATCAGCGCGGCGAGGCCATCCTGCGCCGCGCTGCTGCGATCATAGCGTCGGCCCCAGTCCAGGCAGGGCAGCCAGTGACTCAATTTCATTTCTGCTCCTTGTCGAAGTCACAGGCGGCGGGGGCCTCCACCGCCAGTGGCTCATGAGGCAGATGCTTGGGCTCGGCCAGCCATTCACGGCCGCGCAGCATAAGATCGAAGTAGATGCTCGGCATCATCCGCACCTTGAGATCCCAGGCCAGGCGCCGTGGCACCGCCGGATCCAGAGGGAAGGTGGGCTGCAGCTTGCCGCCATAGCCGAACTCGGCCAGCACCACCTTGCCTCGTTCGACGGTCAGGGGGCAGGAGCCATAACCATCGTAGATCGCTTGCGGGCCCTTGCCGGCCAACACGGCGAGGACGTTCTCGGCCACCACCGGGGCCTGCTTGCGCACCGCTGCGGCAGTCTTGGCGTTGGGGGCGGCGCACACGTCGCCGAGGCTGAAGACGTTGCCAAAGCGCGGGTGACGCAGGGTTTCGTGATCGGCCTCGACCCAGCCGTCGGCTCCGGCCAGCGGGCTCTGACGGATGAACGCCGGCGGTCGTTGCGGGGGCACGGCGTGCAGCATGTCGAAAGGTTCCTCGATGGTCTTGCTTGCGCCGCTGGCATCGGTCTGCTTGAACCAGGCACGCTGCGCCGGGCCATCGACGGCGATCAGGTTGGTGTTGAAGTTGAGCCGTGCGCCATAACGTTCGACGTACTGCATCAGCGGTGGCACGAAGGTGGGCACGCCGAACAGCACGGCGCCGGCTGAACAGAACTCGACATCGATTTGCGGCAGCACGCCTTGCTTCAGCCACCAGTCGCAGGACAGGTAGAGGGCCTTCTGCGGTGCGCCGGCGCATTTGATCGGCATGGGCGGCTGGGTGAACAGCGCGCGTCCCTGGCGCAGGTTCTGCACCAGTTGCCAGGTGTAGGGCGCCAGCTCGAACTGATAATTGGACGTTACGCCGTGTTTGCCGAGAGTTTCCTTGAGGCCTTCGACGCCGTCCCAGTGCAGGCTCAGACCGGGGCATACGATCAGGGCGCGGTAGTGGATCCGGTTGCCATCTTCCAGCACCACGCGCTGCTGCTCCGGCTCGAAGCCGGCCACGGCGGCATGAATCCAGTGCGCGCCGTGCGGTATGCAGCGCGCCATCGGCCGTTCGGTGCGGGCACGGTCGAAGACGCCGGCGCCCACCAATGTCCAGCCCGGCTGGTAATAGTGTTGCTCGCGAGGTTCGATCACCGCGATACGCAGTTCGGCGTTGCGTTTGAGCAGGCTGGCGGTTACTGCGCAGCCAGCCGCGCCGCCGCCGACCACCACCACGTCATAGCGTTGCGTCGGTGCGCTGCTGGCTTGTGCCTGGGTGAGCGGCGCCTGCTGCCAGCGTTGTTGCAGGCGCGGAGCCAGGCCGCTGAGGTCGTAGCCTTGTGCGCCAGCGCTGCTCAGCAGTACCTGTGGGTCAAGATGATGGGCTTCGCTCAACGCCCACAGGCTGGTGGAGCGCGTACCGGTGCGGCAGTAAGCCAGCAGCGGGCCACGAGCCTGAGCCAGCAGGGCGTTGAAGGCGCTGACGTCTTCATCGCTGATCTGCCCGGACACCACCGGCAGGTAGTAGTACTCCAGGCCGCTGGCTTGGGCGGCGGCGGCCATCTCTGCCGAGCTGGGCTGGCCTTCCCCCTCACCGTCGGGGCGATTGTTGATCACGCTGCGAAAACCGGCGGCGGCCAATGTACCCATGTCTGCCGGCTGCAACTGCGCGGCCACTGCGATGAACGGGGTCAGGCGCTTGAGCGAGTCCATGGCGATGACCTCAGAGCACGTCGAGGGGAATCTTCAGATAACGAGTGCCGTTGTCTTCGGCCGGTGGCAGTTGCCCGGCGCGCATGTTGACCTGAACCGAGGGCAGGATCAGGGTGGGCATGCCCAGGGTGGCGTCGCGTTCATGGCGCATGGCGACGAAGCTCGCTTCATCGATGCCCTGGTGCACGTGCACGTTGTGCGCGCGCTCCTCGGCGACCGTGGTCTGGTAGCGGTAATCGTCGCGGCCTGGCGCCTTGTAGTCATGGCACATGAACAGGCGGGTTTCGCCGGGCAGGGTGAAGAGTCGCTGGATCGACTGGTAGAGGACGTGCGCGTCGCCGCCGGGGAAGTCGCAGCGTGCGGTGCCGTAGTCGGGCATGAACAGGGTATCGCCGACGAAACCGGCGTCGCCGATCAGGTAGGTCATACAGGCCGGGGTATGGCCTGGGGTGTGAATGGCTCTGGCGTGCAGCTCGCCAATGCGGAAGGTATCGCCATCGTGGAACAGGTGGTCGAACTGACTGCCATCGGTGGCGAACTCGCTGCCGGCGTTGAACAGTTTGCCGAAGGTGCTCTGCACCACGGTGATGTGCTCACCGATGCCCAGCTTGCCGCCCAGCTCACGCTTGAGGTAAGGCGCGGCGGACAGGTGATCGGCATGTACGTGAGTTTCCAGCAGCCAATCGACGTGCAGGCCGCGTTGCTTGACGTAGGCGACGATGCGCTCGGCGCTGGCGTGCGAGGTGCGCCCGGAGGCGGGGTCGTAATCCAGCACCGAGTCGACAATGGCGCAGTGCTGCGTGGCGGGATCGATGACGACGTAGCTGTAGGTGTAGGTGGCAGGGTCGAAGAATTCTTTGACATCGGCGTGCATGACGGCGCTCCTCTCATATACCCGTGGGAGTATTCAATTAAGCTTGAGCTTAATTGTTTTTTTGGTTCTATGCATAGTTCGATGTGGAATAAGAGGGAGTGGTCTTGCTCGACGTCGCCATAACCCTCTGCCTCGTCAGGCACAGGCATGGATCGGGCGTGCGCGAACGGCACGCCGCAAGGGGTCAGGTGTACTTGGTGAAGATTTCGCGCACGCGTTGCAGGGAGTCTTCAGGGTTCTGCTCGGGGTCGAGCATGGCCTCTTCGATCAGGCAGGTGAGCATCAGGCGGTAGGACTTGTCCAGCGCGCTGCGCGCCGCCGAGAACTGCTGGGCGATGGCGGCGCAATCCTCGCCACGTTTGATCATCGCCTGGATGCCTCTAATCTGGCCCTCTACCCGGGCCAGGCGTTTGAGCATCGCTTGCTGCTGTTCGAGCATGCGGGCGCGCAGATCGGTGTTGTCCGTCATGGTGTTTCCTGTGCAATGGGGCGACTGAGGGTGAAAGCGCCGCGCAGTTCGCCGAGCTGATAGCCGCGGGCCTGATCCTGCGGATAGTACTGGTCAATGGCCGCTTGCACCTCTGCTTTGATCGCCGTGCCGTGGCAGGCCAGGCAGGGCTCGCCCACGGCGATGGCCTGCATGTAGCGGTACTGGCCGTCGACCTCTTCGCCATGGCGTAGTTCTTTTATTGGCGTGCCGGCCTTGGCCGCGCTGGCGAAGCGTTCCAGTACGGTTCGCTCCCAGGCATCAGGCGCATTGTCCGGGTTGCGTACCTTGAGCGAGGTGCGGCCCACCTGCCAGGCGTGCTGACTGTGCTCGTCGGCAATCTGCGGCGCCAGTGCCTGGCAGGCCTGCACGGCGGCCGTCGGCCCACCCTCGGCGATGGCCTGGCGCACGGTGCCGAGCAACTGCTCGGCGAATGGCGGGATCTGCGCGGCCGCCTCGTCTTGCCAGGGCGTGGCAGCCTGTGCGGCGGTGCAGGTGAGCAGGGCTGTGAGCAGAAACGGGCGCATGGGCGAACCTCATAAATACTGGTGGGGGTATTTATGCATGAAATGCCTCGGCTGTCATCGCTTGCGCCTGCGACATTCTGACCGAGGGGTTCAGGTCGGTGGCTCAGTGCTTGGCGCCGTCGGTGGGCAGGGCCAGCAGTTGTTTTTCCAGGTTCCAATCGAAGGGTTCGTCGTTCTGTTCTGCCTCGAAGCGGCGTTCATCCAAAGCTTGGTACAGGGCGATCTCTTCGTCCGGCATGAAGTGCAGACAGTCACCGCCAAAGAACCACAGCAGGTCGCGTGGCACCAGATGGGCGATCTGCGGGTAACGGTGGAAGACCTGGCTGAGCAGATCCTGGCCCAGGTACTGGCTGGAAACCGGGTCGCGTGGCAGCTCGGCAAGCAGTTCGTCGTAGCGCTCGAGGAACAGGGCGTGGCTGTCGTCGAGCACCTGTTCGGCTTCGCCCAGGGCGACGAGGATGTCGCGCAGGTGCTTGAGCAGGGCGAGGTGGTGGTCGAGATGGCTGGCCATGGTGCGGTTCCTCAAGGGTAAAACGGGCGCAGGAGTATAGAGAGCCTGGCGCCCGCTCGCCATTGAATCATTGCCCCGACAGGCGGATCGGCTTGCCTTCGTTAGGCCAGAGTTGCAACTGGCCGAGGGCGTTGAAATCCCAGCGGCGCACCTGGCTGAGCGCATCGAGGAAGCGCCGCTCCTGCTCCATCAAGGCTGGTGCGCACAGCTTGCGCGTACTGCCTGGGGTATCGAAGCGGATGGCATCGTCCTGCAGGCTGTAACCGGCGAACCAGTGGTTGCAGCCGGCATTGCCATGGGCGCGGCCATCGGCGGCGAAGGTGATGGTCAGGTGGCTTCGGTCGATCAGCGGGCGGGCGCCGATCCATTCCACGCTGTAGCTGTGTTCGGTCTGCAGGCTTGGGGTGTCGCTGGCACAGCCGGCCAGGGTGGCTGCGAGCAGGGCAAGGGGTAGAGCGGTGTGGCGCATGTGTATCACTTCTCCTGGCAGGTGGGGCAAAGATGGCGCTGGTCGTCCTGGCGCCAGCCCAGCTCGGTGATACGGGCCTGGGCGGCTGGCGCTTGCGCGGCCGTGCCGAGGGCGGCATCGACGGCGAACTCGAAGTCCAGGCGCTTGCCGCAGGCGTCGCAGTCGACCTGCCAGCTATGGATGGCCAGTTCCTTGAACTGTGGCCCTTTGCACACCGCCAGCCACTGGCCGGGTGGGTTGATCAGATGGCGAACCTTCTCCACGGTCAGGCGCATGTGCAGGTCGCGGCTGCCCTTGAGGGTGACCAGCAGAACGTCGTCGGCCTGGATCGAGCCACCGTTGCCGGTGACCTGGTAGCGCCCTGGTGCCAGGGCGCGGCATTCGGTGAGGGTGTGTTGCGGGTTGAGCAGGGTGTAACGGAAATCGTGTTCGGCCATGGGTCCTCCGGATCAGCCGGCATGCTATCACGCGCCGGCTGGCGTCTCACCGCGTGACGTGCCACCGGGCGTCGCCGCCGCGACTTCACTGAGACGGAGGATGGCAGCGTCCAGCTCGTCCAGCGCCTGCTGGGCTTCGGGGTCATCCTGCTTGAGCAGGGTTTCGCTGCGCTGGCAGGCTGCGCGCAGTTGCGGTACGCCGCAGTAACGGGTGGCGCCGTGCAGGCGGTGCACCCGTTCGATCAGTGCGGTGCGTTCGCCGGCCGCGCGTGCCTGGGCGATGGCCTGACGGTCACCGGGTAGGCCGGCCAGCAGCATGCTCAGCATGTCGGCCGCCAGGTCGGCCTTGCCGGCTGCCAGGCGCAGCCCCTCTTCGGCATCCAGCACTTTCGGTTGGCGGGTCGGCGAGGGTAGCGGCTCGGGTGCCTTGCTCAGGTTCTGGTTGCGCAGTGACAGCCCGGTCCACTTGAGCACCACCTGGGATAGCTGGCGTTCGCTGATGGGCTTGGTCAGGTAGTCGTCCATGCCGCTTTGCAGCAGGCTGCGTTTCTCATTGGCCAGGGCATGGGCGGTAAGGGCGATGATGGGGGTCGGCGGCTGACTGTGGGTGGTTTCCCACTGGCGGATCGCCTCGGTGGTCTGGCGGCCGTCCATGCCGGGCATCTGCACGTCCATGAAGACCAGGTCGAAGCTCCTTTGCTGGAGGGTTTCCAGTGCGGCATGGCCGCTGTCCACGGCGCATACCTGAGCGCCGAGGTGCTCGAGCAGGGTCTGCACCAGCAGCAGGTTGGCCGGATTGTCGTCGACGCACAGCACGTGGGGCTGGCGACTGCTGCCGGGGCTGGAGATGCTTTCGTTGATCTGCCGTTGCGGGCAGAGCATGTCCATCAGGGTCTTGTGTAGTTGCCGGGTACGCGGCGGCTTGGCCTGCAATTGCCTGTGGGCATCGGGCAGGGCGTCGTGGTACTGCCCCAGCTCGGTGGTGGGGCACAGCACCAGGGCCTTGCAGCCGAGCTGTTCGAGGTCGTGGATGTGCCCGGCCAGTTTGCCAGGGGCAACCTGCGCAACGGTCAGGCCCAGTACCGCCAGGCAGATTGGCTGCTCGCGGTGCTGCTGGCTGGTCACGGCGTCGAGCAGGCTGTCCAGGTTGCCGAAGCTTTCCACCTCCAGGCCGCAGTCTTCCAGTTGATGGGCCAGGGCCTGGCGCGCCAGCTCGTGCTCTTCCAGCACGGCCACGCGGCGCCCCTGCAGCGGTGCGCGCGGCAGGTCATCAGCGTCGTCACGGGCTTTGGGCAGGCTCAGGGTGACCCAGAATTCCGAGCCTTCGCCCGGGGTGCTGTCCACGCCGATCTCGCCGCCCATCTGCTCGATCAGGCGTTTGGAGATGACCAGGCCGAGGCCGGTGCCGCCGGTTTGTCGGCTCAGGGAGTTATCGGCCTGGCTGAAGGCCTGGAACAGCGAGCGCAGGTCTTCATCGGAGAGGCCGATGCCGGTGTCCATCACGCTGATGCGCAGTTGTGCGCTGTCCGGGCTTTCGTCCTCGACCATGGCGCGGATGACGATGGTGCCCTCGTGGGTGAACTTGATCGCGTTGCTCACCAGGTTGGTCAGCACCTGCTTGAGCCGCAGCGGGTCGCCGCGTAGCGCCAGCGGGGTGTCGCGGTAGATCAGGCTGACCAGTTCCAGACGCTTTTCGTGGGCGGCCGGGGCGAGGATGGTGAGGGTGTCCTGCAGCAGGTCACGCAGGTTGAAGGGAATGGATTCGAGCACCAGCTTGCCGGCCTCGATCTTGGAGAAGTCGAGCACCTCGTTGATGATGCCCAACAGGCTGTCGGCGGATTTTTCGATGGTCGACAGGTAGTCCTGCTGGCGTGGGCTGAGTTCGCTCTTCTGCAACAGGTTGGTGAAGCCGAGGATGCCATTGAGCGGGGTGCGGATCTCATGGCTCATGTTGGCAAGGAATTCGGACTTGATCCGGCTGGCTTCCAGAGCTTCCTTGCGCGCGAAGTCCAGTTCGATGTTCTGGATCTCGATGGTTTCCAGGTTCTGCCGTACGTCTTCGGTGGCCTGCTCGATGCTGTGCTGCAGCTCTTCCTGGGCGTTCTGCAGGGATTCGGCCATGCGGTTGATGCCAGAGGCCAGCTCATCCATCTCGTGGCTGCCCAAAGGTGGCAGGCGAGTTTCCAGATGGCCGTCCTTGAGCTGGGCGACCCCGGCTTTGATGGCCAGCAGCGGCTCGTTGATGCTGCGGCTCATGCGCAAGGCGAGCAGGGCGGTGACGGCGAGGCCACCGACGATCAGCAGCAGGCTGGCGAACAGGCTGCGATAGCCACTGAGCAGGGTGCCCTGGTGCGACAGTTCCAATTCCACCCAGCCGAGCAATTGCACGTTGCGGCTTTCGTCGAGCTCGCGCTTGAGTTCCAGGTAGCGGTCGTAGACCGGCAGCAAGAAGCGCGTGGCGTCCTGGCCGCTGAGGCGGCTGAGGCCGGTTTCGTTGGCCGGCGAAGGGTTGAGCATGCTTGGCCCGGCATGCGCCAGGGGCGTGCGCTGCGGGGTGAGAAAGCCGACGGCGCGTACATCCGGGTGCTCCAGAGCCTGGCGAGCGATGCGTTCGAGCTTCTGCGCATCCTGTTGTTCCAGCGCCGGGGCGGCCAGGGGCGCCAGGTGTTCCACCAGCATCTCGCCGCGCTGCTGCAACTGCGCCTGCAAGCCGGATAGCTGCACCCAGGTGAAATAGCTGCCCAGCACCAGGGCCAGCAGGCTGGTGGGGAGCAGGGTGAGCAGCAGCACGCGGCCCTTGATGCCTAGATCCTTGAACACGGGATTCCTCCTTCTTCACATGCGCGCAGTGTAGCGATTCAGCGCGGTGGAATCTGTAGATGAGCGCTGCTGCGTTAGCGGTTAGAATGGTTCTCATTAGTACCCGCCTGGTTTTCTCATCATGATGATCCCTTCCACCACTCCGGCTCGTATTCTGGCGGTCGAGGATGACCCCCTGCTTGCCAGCCATTTGCATGCTCACCTGAGCGGTCGAGGCTTTGCGGTGACCTTGAGCCATGATGGCGACGAGGGCTTGCAAATGGCCGAGCGTGAAGACTTCGACCTGATCCTGATGGACATTCTGCTGCCCGGCATCGACGGCCTCGAGGTTCTGCAGCGTTTGCGCCAGCGGCGCAGCGTGCCGGTGCTGCTGATGTCAGCGCTGGGCGACGAGCAGAACCGCATCGCCGGTTTCAGCCAGGGCGCCGACGATTACCTGCCCAAACCCTTCAGCCTGGGTGAGCTGAGCGTGCGCGTGGAGGCCATCCTGCGTCGCGTCGCCTACGAGCGGCGCGAGCAATTGCCCGACGGCGAAGAGGGTGATCTGCAGTTCGACGAGAGCCGCAGCGACGTGGTTCATGGCGCCCGCTGGGTCGGTTTGACGCCCAGTGAATACCGAGTGCTGGAGTTGCTCTGGCGGCACCAGGACGAGGTATTGAGCAAGGCCTTCCTCTATCAGCAGGCGCTGCGCCGCGCCTACTCGCAGCATGACCGCAGCCTGGACATGCACGTCAGCCACATCCGTCGCAAACTGCAGGCCGCCGGCTACGCTGCGGCGCGGGTGGAGACGGTCTGGGGCAAGGGCTACATGCTGGTGCAGGTGGGCGCTTGAGGCTGCCCCATCGACATTCGCTGCTGTGGCGCCTGACCGGGGCGCTGGCATTGTTCTGCCTGCTGTTGGCCAGCCTGTATGTCGACCTCGGGCGTCTTCTGCTGGAGGCCTCCTCCTATCTGACTCCATCGACTCGGCAGGCACTGCGTGGCTACGCCCAGCAGGCCGAGACGGCCTGGCGCCAGGATGGTGCCCCAGGTGTCGATGCCTTCCTGCAGCGGCTGCGAGCACAGGAGTCGGTCTGGGCGGTGGTGGTGGATGCCGACAAGGCCTCGCTGTCCTCGACACCACTGACGCAGGCGGAGCGCCAGCGACTGGACTTCGTGCGCAGCCTCGGCTTCTCCGTGGGGCGCCCGGGTGGCACGCCCACTTTCCATATCCCTTTCAGCGACGGCCAGGGGCGCCTGGTGCTGGAGCTACCCAGGCACCTCGATCCGCGACGCTACAGCGAGCTGTGGAACCTGTTGTTGCAGCGCGTGCTGCCGGCGCTGCTGGCGGTGCTGTTCGGCCTGGTGCTGTACCGCGTGCTGATCGCCCCCTTGGCCAGTCTGCAGCGCCAGGCGGCAGCCCTCAGCGCCGGTGATCTCTCGGCGCGTCTGGGGCCGAAGATGAAGCGGCGACGCGATGAACTCGGCGAGCTGGCGCGTACCTTCGATCACATGGCCGAGCGCCTGGAGGGGACGGTGGCCTTCCAGCGCCAACTGCTGCGGGATCTCTCCCACGAACTGCGCACGCCGCTGGCTCGCTTGCGCGTGGCAGGGGAGAGTGAGCAGGACGTCGAGGCCCTGCGCCAGCGCCTGGCGCGTGAAGTGCAGGAGATGGAAAAACTGGTCGGCGACGCGCTGGAACTGGTCTGGCTGGACACCGAAAGGCCCAGCCTGCCGCTGGAAGAGGTGGACGTCGTCAGGCTCTGGGACGTGTTGCGGGAAAACGCCGGCTTCGAGGCCGGCTGGCCCGTCGAGCGCATGCCCTGCGACCTGCCGGCCGACTGCCGGGTGCTGGGCCATCTCAATGGCCTGGCGCAGGCGCTGGAAAACATCCTGCGCAATGCCATTCGTCATTCGCCAACGGGTGGCGTGGTGCGCCTGGCCGGCCGGCGTGAGGGCGGGCAATGGCTGCTATGGATCGAAGACCAGGGGCCGGGTGTGGCAGAAGGCGAGCTGGAAACCATCTTCCGCCCCTTCACTCGGCTCAGCGCGGCGCGCCCGGGCGGCGATGGCTTCGGTCTGGGCCTGGCCATCGCACGCAGCATGATCGTGACTCAGGGCGGTGAGCTGTGGGCGGAGAACGCCACACCCGGTTTGCGGCTCAAGCTGCGCGTGCAAAGTGTATAGATCGTAAATTCGATTTACTCTCAAATGACAATAAATACTATTTGCGCCTGACCCGAGAGGGCTGGCAGCACGTGGTACTCCTTCTCGCCGGATGCGCATTGGCGATGGGCCTTTGACCATCGGCGAAGCTGCCACGGCCCTCTCGCTCCATCTCGGCTATCGCCCACCCGTTTTTTTTCCGCCGGTTGCGGCGGGCGTGGAAGCAGGGCGTCGAGATGGGTCAGCCAGCGTAGCCAAGATCCACGGGGAGTGCAGGGCGCCAATGCCTGTGCAGGACGGCCGCTGGCAACACGCCGACCATTCGATCACAGGGAGCCATCCACATGTCATTCATCCCGCGACGCCTCGCAGCAGCGCCTCGGCCCGGTTTCAACAAGAGCGCACTGGCGGTCACGCTGGCCTCACTGGCCTGTGCGGCGGGGGCCCACGAGGCATCCGAGCAACTGCAGCTTGGCACGCTGGTGGTCAGCGCCACCGGCTTCGAGCAGAGCGTCAAGGATGCCCCGGCGACCATCACCGTCATCTCCGCCGAAGAATTGCAGAAGCGCTCGTACACCGATGTCACCGACGCGCTGAAGAACGTCGCAGGTGTGCAGGTTGCCGGCGGCGGTGTGGAGCGCTCGATCCAGATTCGTGGCATGACCGCCGGCTACACCTTGCTGCTCATCGATGGTCGGCCGCTGCAGGGCAACGATGCTTTCGGCCTCAATGGCACCCAGGCCGGCACGCCGATCAACTTCCTGCCGCCCATCGAGGCGATCGAGCGCATCGAAGTCATTCGCGGCCCGGCTTCGTCCCTGTACGGCTCCGATGCCATGGGCGGGGTGGTCAACATCATCACCAAGAAGATTCGCAACGAGTTCGCTGGTAGCGTCACCGCCGAATACAGCATGGCCGACGGCGCCAACCAGGTGAACGAGGACGGCTACCAGACCAGCGCCTACCTCAATGCGCCGCTGATCGAGGATGTGCTGGCGTTGCAGCTCAACGGCTCCTTCCTGCATCAGGACGAAAGCCACTTCCAGGGCGGCGATGACAGCGCAGCCTCCGACCCCCGTTACAGAAGAAGCAATCTGGGCGGCAAGCTGGGCTGGAACATCGACGCGCAGAACCTGGTCACCCTCAACTACAACGAGGCGCTGCA
Organism: Pseudomonas sp. NCHU5216; assembly: GCF_052156495.1. Taxonomy (NCBI): domain Bacteria; kingdom Pseudomonadati; phylum Pseudomonadota; class Gammaproteobacteria; order Pseudomonadales; family Pseudomonadaceae; genus Pseudomonas; species Pseudomonas sp. NCHU5216. The sequence continues at coordinate 28,876 of NZ_JBQLIX010000047.1, forward strand.
GCGCCGTTGGGCTCATCCAGGCAAGAGCCTCGCGGCGAGCGAAGAGCCCAGCTTCAACGAATCCATCCTCAAGACCTACGCCATCACCCACGAGGGGCGTTACGACAATCTGCTGCTGGACAGTTACGTCAACTACGACAGCTCGGAGAACCCGACCCGGGTCAATGCCAATACCGGCAACGGCATCGAGTTCAAGGTGCTGACCGCCAATACCCAGGCGACCTACTTCCTCGGCGACCATGCCCTGACCGGCGGCCTGACGCACAAGTACGAAGAACTCACGGACGGCGCCAGCAGCGGCCTGCGCCCGCCGGTGGTAGCGGTTGCCGACGCGGTGGTGGAGATGGATCGCTACCAGAACTCGCTCTTTCTCGAGGACAACTGGAGCCTGACCGACGACCTGGCGCTGACCCTCAGCGCCCGCTATGACGACAACGAGGCGTTCGGCAGCCAGGTCAGCCCCAAGGTCTATGCCGTCTATCACCTCAACCAGAACTTCACCCTCAAGGGCGGGGTGACCTCCGGCTACAAGGCGCCCAGCCTGCGGCAGGCCGCTACCGACTTCGGCGCCACCTCCCGTGGCGGGGTGATCATCGGCAACCCCGAGCTGACCCCGGAAACCAGCCTCAACCGCGAAATCGGCATTGGCTACGAGAACTTCGATCTGGGTATCAACAGCACCCTGACGCTCTACCAGACCGACTTCAAGGACAAGATCAACCGTACCGGCCGCATCTGTGCGCAGAACCAGCCCTGCGTCTACAACGGCGCCACCTACCCGGCGCATCAGTACGGCTATACCGCCTACGAGAACGTCGATGAAGCGCAGCTCCATGGCGTCGAATTCACCCTGGATTACCAGATTCTCGACAACCTGGTGTACCGCCACAGCTACACCTACACCAGCACCGAGCAGAAGTCTGGCCAGTACAAGGGCGAGCCGCTCAACGACATGGCCAAGCACATGTTCAACGCCTCGCTGGACTGGCAGGCGACGCAGCAGTTGAACCTCTGGACGCAACTCAACTACCGCGGCGAGACCTCCGGCCGCTGGCAGACCGGCACCAGTGGCGCGTCCAGCAACGGTGTGACCTACCCGTCCTACACCTTCGTCGACGTCGGCCTGGTGTACAAACCGACTCGCGACCTGAGCCTGAAGTTCGGTGTGTACAACCTCAGCAACAAGGCAGTCACCACCGACGACGACTACGCCTACAACCTCGACGGCAGGCGCTACGTCTTTGGCCTGACGCAGAACTTCTGATCGCCAGCCTGGGCCATGGCCACCCCGGCGTCTGCCGGGTGGTCAGGTCATCGGGTCGGGGTCGCTTCACGGCTTGCAACCGATCATGGCGTGATGAAGCGACGGGTTCGGCGTATCATGACGCCCCTTCGCGTCAGTCCGGATTCGAGCGACCCATGACCCTGCAATTCCCCACCATTGCCGACTGCATCGGCAACACCCCTCTGGTTCGTCTGCAACGCTTGGGCGCTGACACCAGTAATACGCTGCTGGTGAAGCTGGAAGGCAACAACCCGGCCGGCTCGGTCAAGGATCGCCCGGCGTTGTCGATGATCAACCGCGCCGAGTTGCGTGGCGATATCCAGCCCGGCGACACCCTGATCGAAGCCACCAGCGGCAACACTGGCATCGCCCTGGCCATGGCGGCGGCGATCAAGGGTTACAAGATGATCCTGATCATGCCCGACAACTCCACCGCCGAGCGCAAGTGGGCGATGACCGCCTATGGCGCCGAGCTGATCCTGGTCAGCAAGGAAGAGGGCATGGAAGGCGCCCGTGACCTGGCCGAGCGCCTGCAGGCCGAGGGCCGTGGCAAGGTGCTCGACCAGTTCGCCAATGGCGACAACCCCGAGGCCCACTACAGTGGCACCGGCCCGGAGATCTGGCGGCAGACGGGCGGCAGCATCACTCATTTCATCAGCTCCATGGGCACCACCGGCACCATCATGGGCACCTCGCGCTACCTCAAGGAGCAGAACCCGGCCATCCAGATCGTCGGCCTGCAGCCGCAGGAGGGCGCGGCCATTCCCGGCATCCGTCGCTGGCCGCAGGAGTACCTGCCGAAGATCTACCAGGCCGAGCGCGTCGACCAGGTGATGGACATGGGCCAGGACGAGGCCGAGCGGGTCATGCGCCGTCTGGCGCGGGAGGAAGGCATCTTCTGTGGCGTGTCGTCCGGCGGTTCGGTGGCGGCCATGCTGCGCCTGTCGCAGCAGGTGGAGAACGCGGTGATGGTGGCGATCATCTGCGACCGTGGCGACCGTTACCTGTCCACCGGCGTCTACCAAGATCCGGCGCACTGATGGCCAGGCGCAATTCGGGCCTGCGCTTCCAGCCCAGTGGTGGCAGCCGCGCACAGGCCCTGCCGGTGGGCAAGAAGCAGCCACTGCAGATCGAGCGGCAGGCCGGCGATGGCCGTGGCATCGCCTTCGAGGGTGGGCGCACCTGGTTCGTCAGCGGTGCTCTGGCTGGTGAGCGGGTCGAGGCGCGCGTATTGTCGGCGCGCAGCCAGACGGTGGAGGCGCGTGCCGAACGTATCCTGCAGGCCAGCCCGCAGCGGCGTGCGCCGCTCTGTGCCCACGCCGGGCGCTGTGGCGGCTGCACCTTGCAGCACATGCCTCATGCCGAGCAACTCGCCCTCAAGCAACGCACCCTGAGCGAGCAACTGAGTCGCCTGGGCGGCGTGCAGCCCGATGACTGGGCGGCGCCGTTGGTCGGCCCCGAACTGGCCTACCGGCGCCGGGCACGCATCGCCGTGCGCTGGGATGCCCAGGCCCGTCACCTGCAGGTGGGCTTTCGCGCCGAGGCCAGCCAGGACATCGTCGATATCCAGCACTGCCCGGTGCTGGTACAGCCCTTGCAGACCCTCCTCGAAGCGTTACCGGATTTGCTGCGACAGTTGAGCAAACCCCAGGCGCTGGGCCATGTCGAGCTGTTCAGCGGTACGCAACAGGCGCTGTTGCTGCGCCATACGGCAGCATTGAGCACGGAGGATCTGGCCTTGTTGCGCGAATTCTGCGCGGCGCAGCAGGTGCAGCTCTGGTTGCAGGGCGACGGCGCGCCGCAGGCCGATGATCCGGCGCAAGCCCTGGGCTTCGCCTTGTCGCGTTGGCAGTTGGAACTGGCTTATCGGCCGGGGGATTTCGTCCAGGTCAATGCCATGATCAACGAGGCGATGGTGGCGCAGGCGCTAGACTGGTTGAACGTGCAGCCCGGCGAGCGGGTGCTGGATCTGTTCTGTGGCCTGGGCAACTTCGCCTTGCCCCTGGCCCAGGCGGGGGCCGAGGTGGTGGCGGTGGAGGGTGTCGAGGCGATGGTCGAGCGCGCTGCAACCAATGCCGCGCGGCAAGGTCTGGAGCAGGTGCGATTTTTCCGTGCCGATCTGGCTCGCCCCCTGGCCGAGGCGGCCTGGGCCGATGGTGGTTTCGATGCCATCCTGCTCGACCCGCCGCGTGATGGGGCACTGGAAGTGGTACGAGGTATTTCGGCCTTGGCGGCCAGGCGTCTGGTCTATGTATCCTGCAACCCGACCACCCTGGCGCGTGATGCCGCCGAACTGGTCAGGCAGGGCTATCGCCTGCGCCGTGCCGGCATCCTCGACATGTTCCCGCAGACGGCGCATGTCGAAGCCATGGCGCTGTTCGAGAAGATGTAGCGGTATGTGGTTCGGGGATGTGCAGGACGCGCATTCTTTCAGTCAAACCGACCGGCTCGGAGAAGGCCGGCGACTATTCGGTGTTGTGTTGGCGCACCGTAGGGAAGGTAGGTAAGAAGATGGTTCAGGTCAGAGCGCACCAGCCGATCAACGATGACGGCAGCATCAACCTCGACGCCTGGGTGGCGAACATGGTTCGTATCGACCCGGCGCTCGATGCCCAGGCGCTGAAGGAGGCTTGCGAATTCGTCCGCGAGGCCGAGCAGCAGGCCAACGCCGGTCAGCATCACTGGAGCGAGGGCGCGTCGATCTTCAGCGCCGGCCTCGACATCGCGGAAATTCTCGCCGATCTCAAGCTCGACCAGGACTCGCTGGTCGCCGCGGTGATCTATCGCGGCGTGCGTGAAGAACGTATTCCCCTGGCGCTGGTACAGCAGCGCTTCGGCGCGGTGGTGGCCAAGCTGATCGAGGGCGTGCTGCGCATGGCGGCGATCAGCGCCAGTGTCAACCCGCGCGAGTCGGTGGTGCTGGGCTCGCAGACCCAGGTGGAGAACCTGCGCAAGATGCTGGTGGCCATGGTCGATGACGTGCGCGTGGCGCTGATCAAGCTGGCCGAGCGCACCTGTGCGATCCGTGCGGTCAAGGAAGCCGACGAGGACAAGCGCCAGCGCGTGGCGCGCGAGGTGTTCGACATCTACGCACCGCTGGCCCACCGCCTGGGCATCGGTCATATCAAGTGGGAGCTGGAGGATCTGTCCTTCCGCTACCTGGAGCCGGAGCAGTACAAGCAGATCGCCAAGCTGCTGCACGAGCGCCGTCTGGATCGCGAGCAGTACATCAACGACGCCATGGCCCATCTGCGTCAGGAGCTGGAAGCCACCGGCATCAAGGCCGACATCAGTGGCCGGGCGAAGCACATCTATTCGATCTGGCGCAAGATGCAGCGCAAGGGCCTGCAGTTCAGCCAGATCTACGACGTGCGTGCGGTGCGCGTGCTGGTGCCGGAGGTGCGCGACTGCTATACCACCCTGGGCATCGTGCACACCCTGTGGCGGCACATTCCCAAGGAGTTCGACGACTACATCGCCAACCCCAAGGAAAACGGCTACCGCTCGCTGCACACCGCCGTGCTCGGCCCGGAAGGCAAGGTGCTGGAAGTGCAGATCCGCACCACCGCCATGCACGAGGAAGCCGAGCTGGGCGTGTGCGCGCATTGGCGCTACAAGGGCACCGACGTCAAGTCCGGCTCCAACCACTATGAAGAGAAGATTTCCTGGCTGCGCCAGGTCATCGAGTGGCACGAGGAGCTGGGTGATATCGGTGGCCTGGCCGAGCAACTGCGTGTCGACATCGAGCCCGACCGGGTTTACGTGTTCACCCCGGACGGCCATGCCATCGACCTGCCCAAGGGCGCCACGCCGCTGGACTTCGCTTACCGCGTGCACACCGAGATCGGTCATGGCTGCCGCGGCGCCAAGATCAACGGGCGCATCGTGCCGCTGACCTACAGCCTGCAGACCGGCGAGCAGGTGGAGATCATCACCAGCAAACAGGGCTCGCCGAGCCGCGACTGGCTCAACCCCAACCTGGGCTATGTCACCACCAGCCGCGCACGGGCGAAGATCGTCCACTGGTTCAAGCTGCAGGATCGCGACCAGAACGTCGCCGCCGGCAAGCAACTGCTCGAACGCGAACTGGCACGCCTGGCGCTGCCCAGTGTGGATTTCGACAAGCTGGCGGAAAAGGCCAACCTGAAGACCGCCGAAGACCTGTTTGCCGCCCTCGGCGCTGGCGACGTGCGCCTGGCCCACGCGGTCAACCTGGCGCAGCAACTGAGCGAGCCGGATCGCAACACCGAGCAACTGGAGCTGATCCCGCGCAAGGCCCAGGGTTACCGTCCAGGCAAGCGTGGCGATATCCAGATCCAGGGTGTCGGCAACCTGCTGACGCAGATGGCCGGCTGCTGCCAGCCGCTGCCGGGGGATCCCATCGTCGGTTACATCACCCTGGGACGTGGCGTCACCATCCACCGCCAGGACTGCCCGACCGTGCTGCAGCAGGCCGGGCGCGAGCCGGAGCGGATGATCCAGGTGAGCTGGGGGCCGGTGCCGGTGCAGACCTACCCGGTGGAAATCGCCATCAAGGCCTACGACCGTTCCGGCCTGCTGCGTGACGTCACTCAGGTGCTGCTCAACGAGCGGCTCAACGTGCTGGCGGTCAATACCCATTCGGACAAGAACGACAACACCGCGACCATGTCCATCACCGTGGAGATTCCCGGCCTGGACGCGCTTGGGCGCCTGCTCGCGCGCATCAGCCAGCTCCCCAACATCATCGAGGCACGCCGCCAGCGTGCCAATTGAGCGGCAAGCTTCAAGCCGCAAGCTGCAAGAAAGTGCATGAGCTTTTAACTTGCAGCTTGAGGCTTGCAGTTTGCAGCCCAGGAGCTTTTCCATGTATCAACTCGACGATCTGCTGCACCTGATGGCGCGCCTGCGTGATCCGCAGCATGGTTGCCCGTGGGATCTCAAGCAGAGCTACGCGAGCATCGTGCCCTACACCCTGGAAGAGGCCTATGAAGTCGCCGATGCCATCGAGCGTAGCGATTTCGAGCACCTGCCGGGCGAGCTGGGCGACCTGCTGTTCCAGGTGGTGTACTACAGCCAGTTGGCGCGGGAGGAGGGGCGTTTCGACTTTGCCCAGGTGGTCGACGCCATTACCCGCAAGCTGGTGCGCCGCCACCCCCATGTATTCCCCGATGGCGACCTGTATGGCGCGCCGGATGCCGCCAAGCTGGAAGAAGCGGCGATCAAGCAGCGCTGGGAGGAGATCAAGGCCGAGGAGCGTGCCGAGAAGGCCGCCGCCCCCGAGCAGCTTTCCCTGCTCGATGACGTGCCCAGCGCACTGCCTGCCCTGAGCCGCGCTGCCAAGCTGCAGAAGCGTGCCGCCCAGGTCGGCTTCGACTGGCCCGAAGCCCTGCCGGTGGTGGACAAGGTGCGCGAAGAGCTGGACGAAGTGCTCGAAGCCATGAGCGAGAACGACGCCGAGGCGGTGGCCGAGGAGATAGGCGATCTGCTGTTCGTCGTGACCAATCTGGCGCGTCACCTCAAGGTCGACCCCGAAGCCGCCTTGCGCGCCGCCAACGCCAAGTTCGAGCGGCGTTTTCGCTTCATCGAGCACAGCGTGCGGGAGGCTGGACGCAGCATGGAAGGCTGCTCGCTGGAGGAGCTCGATACGCTCTGGGGTGAGGCGAAGAAGCAAGAGAAGCAGGCGCCTGGCCATTGAGCCGCATGGCCCGGATGTAATCCGGGAAATGCATGGCGCCATGGTTCCCGGATTGCATCCGGGCTACGGTGCTGGAGCCCTGGCGTCTTAGCCCTTATGCTGGGCACCTTTCATGGTGGCGCCACTGGCGCCGCCCGGTCTGAATCAAGTGTGGGATCGTTAAGCTATGGGTCTTTCCCTGCGCGACCAGCTACTCAAAGCCGGTCTGGTCAATGAAAAACAGGCCAAACAGGCCGGCAAGCAGCAACAGAAACAACAGCGTCTGGCCAAGAAAGGCCAGGCGGAAGTCGATGATTCTACCCGCCAGGCCGCACTGCAGGCCCAGGCGGAAAAGGCCGCACGCGATCAGGAGCTGAACCGCCAGCAGCAGGAAAAAGCCGAGCAGAAGGCCCGTGCCGCGCAGGTCAAACAACTGATCGAGCGCTCGCGCCTGCCCAAGCTGCAGGGCGAGGATTACTACAACTTCGTCGACGACAAGAAGGTCAAGCGCCTGGCCGTCAACGCGATGATGCGCAACAAGCTGTCCAACGGCTGGCTGGCCATCGTCCGTCATGGTGGCGGCTACGAGGTGATTCCGCGCGAGGCGGCGTTGAAGATCCAGGAGCGTGACCCGTCGCGCATCGTCCTGCTCAACACCCATGTCGAAGCGCCGGATGCCGACGATCCTTACGCCGCCTATCAGATCCCCGATGACCTGATGTGGTGAGGGCCGGCTGCAGGCGACCATTCGTCGTGCCGAGCTAAAGTCTGCGCTCGGCATGCCGTTAGCCTCGGCATATCCTCTGCCTGAGTACCTCGCCATGAACCCGCTGGCTTCACTCAACTCCTCCGCCTCACGCCTCGGTCAGCTCAATCAGGCGCCAGCGCGCGCGGCCAGTGCCGATGCACAGGCCACGCTGGCCAACCGTCTGGCTGACAAGCTTGGTCTGCAATCCGGGGCGCTGGGCGGCAAGCGCGAGGACTTCACCCCGGAGAAGGTGGCGGGGCGCGTACTGGGCTTCATCGAGCAGCGCTTGCAGAGCGAGGCCACAGCCGGCGCCGACCCGGCCAAGCTGGAAAAGCTGCTCGGGCAGGCGCGCGAAGGGGTGGAAAAGGGCTTCGCCGAGGCGCGCAAGATTCTCGACGGCATGGGCGCCTTGACCGGTCAGGTGGCCAGTGATGTCGACGACACCTACAAGCGTATCCAGGATGGCTTGGGCGATCTCGACAAACGCTTCGCCGGCGGCACCACTGCGCCTGCCCCTGAGTCTTTCGCGGTAGCCGGGCAGAGCCAGCGCTTCGCCGCCCAGGCACAGACCTTCGACCTGCAGGTGATCACCCGCGATGGCGACAAGCTGCGCATCTCGGTGGCGCAGGCCTCGGCGAACTGGTCGAAGAGCAGCTTCTCCGCCGCCGGCGATGGCCAGGGTTCTGCCCTGGTCGCCAGCAAGGAATCCGGCAGCCTGCAGATCGGTGGCTGGCAGGTGGAAGTGGACGGCGAGTTGGACGACGACGAGGTCAAGGCCCTGGAGAAGCTGTTCGGCCAGGTGCAGGAGCTGTCCGACAAGTTCTACACCGGCGATCTGTCCGGTGCCTTCGATCGCGCTATGGCGTTGAACATGGACGGTGAGCAACTGGCCTCGATGTCCCTGCATCTGACCCAGACCACGGTGCGTCAGGCGTCCGATGCCTACGGCGCGGTGGCCGGGCAGGGCGCCAGCGTCGCCAATACGGATCTGCAGGAATACGCCAAGGGCCTGCTCGATGCCCTGCGCAGTGCTGGCGATCTGAGCAAGGACGCCGGTGGCCTGCTCAAGGATCTGCTCAAGGGTGGTTTCTCCCTCGACGAGCGCTTCGATGCGCCGCGCCTGGAAAAGGCCGACAACCTCAATCGCAGCCTGATCGACGGCTTGCAATCGCTGCTGGCCGCTCAGCCGGACAAGGGCGCTGACGCGAGCTGATCGGCGTCGATGCTAAACTGCGCACCTTGCTGATAGTGAGGTGCGCTCATGACGCCTGAATGCCAACTCTTCGGAACCCTGGGCTGTCACCTGTGCGAGGTGGCCGAAGGCCTGCTCATGCCCTTCGTCGAGCATGGTCTGTTGGTCGAGCTTATCGACATCGCTGAGGACGAAGCCATGGTCGAGCGTTATGGGTTACGCATTCCCGTGCTGCGTCGTTGCGATACGGGTGCCGAGCTGGATTGGCCGTTCGATGCTGAGCAGGTGGTGGCGTTTCTGAGTTGACATCTGTGGAGCGTCTTTGTGGGAGTCGGTTTTGATACCGGACTGGCAAGTTTGTGTGTTGATTTCGGTGGTTTTCGGTGTTCAAGCTGCTTATTGGCGTTTAGCTGATAACTCCTGTTTCGCCCCCTCGGGCGACTCACTTTTCTTTGAAATCGGATTGCCGCCCAGCGCAAAGAAAAGTAAGCAAAAGAAACGCACCCCCGCCATCCGAGCTAGGCGCCCCCGCCCTGCTGCGCCGGGGTTCGTTCGCTCCATCGCTGCTCCGAGGGTCGGATTACAAGGGCCATCCCTGGCCCTTTAAGCGGGGCCGCCATCGGTATCTCGCGGCATCCATGCCGCTCGCCCCTCTACGCAACGATTCCA
>NZ_JBQLIX010000048.1:0-38288 GCF_052156495.1 Pseudomonas sp. NCHU5216
CGGATGATCGGGCGGAGGGGTTTGGTTACTTTGCCCGCAAAGTGACTCGCCCGGGAGGGCGAAACCAAAAACATCAGAAAAAACGCGGCAATCCGGAACAAGCGCCCAACGACCACGCACAAACTGCCAGTCCGGTATCGACTCCGATTCCCATAACTTCGCAAACACCATAAAAAACCCCGGGAAAGTCCCGGGGTTCTTGATGATGCGAGGCGCGATCAGTTCTGACGGATGCCTGCGATCAGCCAGGGCTGGTTGTCGCCCTGGGCGCGCTCCAGGCGCCAGCTTTCGCTGAACGGCTCGCCCTGGTCGAAACGCGAGGTCTTCGATACGCCGCTGAAGGTCAGGGTGGCGATGGTCTTCTCGGCGTTGTCGTCGACGCCATCGAGCTGCACATCGAGGTCATCGATATAGGTGGACTGGAAGCCATCACCCAGCTCGGCGCGCTCGCGCTTGAGGAAGTCGAGCAACTGCGGGGTGACGAACTCGGCGATCTTGTCCATCTCGTTCGCGTCCCAGTGCTGCTGCAGGTTCATGAAGTGCTCGCGGCCAGCGGCCAGGAAGCTCTGTTCGTTGAACCAGGCCGGAGCATTGATCACCGGGCGCGCGGCGGCGGCGCTGCTGCCACCGAAGATCGAGGTGGGCGCGGCGTTGGCCGGCATCTCGCGCTGGTACGGCGCACCTGCAGCAGCGTGCTGTGGCTGCTGCTGGGCACGGCGGGCGGCGAGGAAGCGGAAGATCAGAAAGGCGATCAGGCCGAAGATCAGGAAGTCCATGATCTGCAGGCCCTGAAAACCATCACCCATGAACATCGAGGCCAGCAGGCCGCCAGCGGCCAGGCCGGCCAGCGGGCCGAGCCAGCGCGAAGCGCCGCTGGCGGCAGTCGGTTGGCGGCCCGCAGTGGGCGCTGTGGCTGCCGGTTGCGATTGCGGCGCGGCCTGGCGGGTCTGGTGGCTGGGCGCGGAGCCGAACGACTTGCCGCCACCGAAGCGCTTGGCATGAGCCTCGAAGCTGAAGGTCAGTGCCAAGCAAAGCACCATGGCGATACTGAGGAAACGCTGCATCAGGGTCTTCTCTCTTGATAAGGAACGCTGCGCGGCATCTTGCACGGGGCGCTCTGGGTTGGCCAGGTACAGAATGTTTCCGGCTTTTGCTTGTAGCGGCGGCCTGCCTCAGCGACAGGCCATGACGGGGCTCAGCGCCAGTCGTACAACTCTTTTTCCGACAGCCGTTGCATCGAGCTGGCCAGCGCCTGGAAGGCTTTCATCGAGGCCCAGATACGACCGTTGAGTTCGCTCTGCGCGGCCAGCTCGCCGAGTACCTGGTCGGTTTCGCGCTGCATGGCCTGCAGCACCGGATCGGGGAAGCGTTTGAGCAGGGTGCCGCTCTTTTTCAACTCGTCCAGGGCCAGGGCATTGTTGAATACGTAGTCATCCATCATGTCCAGGGTGGCGGCGCGAGCGGCCTCGGTGACGATGGCCTGCAGGTCGGCCGGCAGGGCGTCGAAGGCCTTGCGGTTGATCAGCAGTTCCAGCACCGATTGTGGCTCCTGCCAGCCCGGGTAGTAGTAATACTTGGCGGCTTTTTGCAGGCCGAAGGCCAGGTCGTTGTAGGGGCTGACCCAGTCGGTGGCGTCGATGGCGCCGGTCTGCAGCGCGGTGAAGATTTCGCCGCCGGGCAGCACCACGGTGGTGGCGCCGAGGCGGCTCCAGACTTCGCCGCCGATGCCCGGCATGCGGATCTTGAGGCCCTTGATGTCATCCAGGCCGTTGATTTCCTTGTTGAACCAGCCGCCCATCTGCATGGTGCTGTTGCCGGCGGTCAGCGGTTTGACGCCGAAGGGGGCGTAAGCCTCGTCCCACAGTGCCTGGCCACCGCCGTGGCTGAGCCAGGCGTTCATCTCCAGGGTCGACAGGCCGAAGGGCACGGCGCCGAAGAACTGCGCGGCCGGCACCTTGCCCTTCCAGTAGTAGGGGGTGCCGTGGCCCATTTCGGCGGTACCACGGGAGACGGCGTCGAACACTTCCAGCGCCGGTACCAATTCGCCAGCGGCGTAGACCTTGATGGTCAGACGCCCGGCACTCATGGCGTTGATGCGCTCGGCCAGACGCTCGGCGGCGGTGCCGGTGCCGGGGGCATTTTTCGGCCAGGTGGTGACCATCTTCCAATGGAAGGTCTGCGCGGGCTCAGCGGCCTGGTTGGCAGGTGCGGAATCGTCCCTGCAGCCGATCAGGCCGAGGGCGAGCAGGGGCAGGAGCAGCAGAGAGCGAAGACGCATGGGCAGTCATTCCTGAGAAAAACGGGGCCAGAATCCAATGCCATTCGCTGCAATGTCGTCTGGCTGCGTAAAGACAGGGAGGTTGAGGTTAAGGCTTTCGCGCCATCTCAGCCCTCTCCCCAGCCTCACCCCCATGAATGGGGGAGGGGAGCAAACGGCTCAACGCCAGTTGTACAGCTCTTTCTCGGTCAGCGTCTGCATGGCGCTGGCCTGTTCGAGGAAGGCTTTCTGCGAGGCCCAGATGCGGCCGTTGAGGTCGTTCTGCGCGGCCAGGCTGCTGAGCACCGCGTCGGACTCCTTGCGCATGGCCTGCAGCACGTCATCGGGGAAGCGCTTGAGCTGCACGCCTTCCTGCTTGAGGCTCTGCAGGGCCTTGGCGTTGTTGAACACGTAGTCATCCATCATGTCCAGGGTGGCGGCGCGGGCGGCCTCGGTGACGATGGCCTGCAGGTCGGCCGGCAGCGCGTCGAAGGCCTTCTGGTTGACCATCGACTCGACCACCGCCTGCGGTTCCTGCCAGCCTGGATAGTAGTAGTACTTGGCGGCCTTGTGCAGGCCGAAGGCCAGGTCGTTGTACGGGCCGACCCAGTCGGTGGCGTCGATGGCGCCGGTCTGCAGGGAGGTGAAGATCTCGCCGCCGGGCAGGTTGACGGTGATCGCGCCGAGCTTGCTCCAGACTTCGCCGCCCAGGCCCGGCATGCGGATCTTCAGGCCCTTGATGTCATCCAGGCCGTTGATTTCCTTGTTGAACCAGCCACCCATCTGCATGGTGGTGTTGCCAGCGGACAGCGGTTTGACGCCAAACGGTGCGTAGGTTTCTTCCCACAGGGCCTGACCGCCGCCATGGCTGAGCCAGGCGTTCATCTCCAGGGTGGAAAGGCCGAACGGCACGCTGCTGAAGAACTGCGCGGCCGGTACCTTGCCCTTCCAGTAGTAGGGCGTGCCGTGGCCCATCTCGGCGGTGCCGCGGGAGACGGCATCGAACACTTCCAGCGCCGGCACCAGCTCACCGGCGGCGTACACCTTGACGCTCAGGCGCCCGGCGCTCATGGCGTTGATGCGCTCGGCCAGGCGCTCGGCGGCAGTGCCCAGGCCGGGGAAGTTCTTCGGCCAGGAGGTGACCATCTTCCAGTGAATGGTTTCTGCCGGCTTGGCAGCGGCTTGTGCGCTGCCGGCCTTGTCGTCCTTGCAGCCAACCAGGCCCATGGTGGCCATCAGGGCCAGAGCGGCGCCGAGCAGATTGCGGCGTTTCATCGAGTCGTCTCCAGAATAAGGGGTCAGCGGCCGTGGGAGATGCTTCGGCTCCCACGTGCCGGGTCGTTACAGGGCTTCGAGCTTGGCATACGCCAGCATCAGCCATTTGCTGCCTTCGTTTTCGAAATTCACCTGCACCCGCGCCTGGGCGCCCGAGCCCTCGAAGTTGAGGATGGTGCCCTCGCCGAACAGGCTGTGGTTCACCCGCTGGCCCAGGCTGAAGGGCGTCTGCGGTACGGCGCTGCCGGCGAACAGGTTGCTGCCCCCCATCGAGGCGCTGCTCACCGGGCGGCTGACACTGCCCGACAGGCGTACTTCCTGGATCAGCGGTGCAGGGATTTCGCGGACGAAGCGCGACACCTTGTTGTAGGTCTCGCTGCCATAGAGACGCCGGGTTTCGGCGTAACTGATCACCAGCTTGTGCATGGCACGGGTAATGCCGACGTAAGCCAGGCGGCGTTCTTCTTCCAGGCGGCCCGGCTCTTCCAGGCTCATCTTGTGCGGGAACAGACCCTCTTCCATGCCCACCAAGAACACCAGGGGGAATTCCAGGCCCTTGGCGCTGTGCAGGGTCATCAGCTGGATGCTGTCCTCGTTCTCGGCGGCCTGGGTGTCCCCGGCCTCCAGCGAGGCATGGGTAAGGAAGGCCTGCAGCGGGGTCAGCTCGTCGTCTTCATCGTTCTCGAAGGTGCGCGCGGCGCTGACCAGTTCCTCCAGGTTTTCCACTCGAGCCTGGCCTTTCTCGCCTTTTTCCGCCTCGTGGTAGGCGAGCAGGCCGCTCTTTTCGATGACCACCTGGGTCATCTGGTGCAGCGGCATGGCCAGCACCTGCTCGGCCAGCGTCTCGATCAGCTCGATAAAGCCACTCAGCGCGCTCGAGGCGCGGCCCGGCAGCACCTTGTTGGCCAGCATCAGGCGGATCGCCTCCCACATGTGCACGTCATGGGCGCGGGCGTATTCGCGGATGGTCTCGATGCTCTTCTCGCCGATGCCACGCGCCGGCACGTTGATGATGCGCTCCAGCGCCGCGTCGTTGCCGCGCCCGTCGAGCAGGCGCAGGTAGGCCATGGCGTTCTTGATTTCGGCGCGCTCGAAGAAGCGCTGGCCGCCGTAGATGCGGTAGGGGATCTTCTCGCGCAGCAGCGCCTCTTCCAGCACCCGCGACTGGGCGTTGGAGCGATAGAGAATGGCGATCTCGCTGCGCTTGAGGCCTTCCTTGCGCAGGGCGTCCTCGATGCTTTCGACCACGTAGCGCGCTTCGTCGTGCTCGTTGAAGGCAGCGTACAGGCTCAGCGGCTCGCCGTCGCCACCATCGGTGCGCAGCTCCTTGCCGAGGCGTCCGTTGTTGTTGGCGATCAGCGCGTTGGCGGCGTTGAGGATATTGGCCGTGGAGCGGTAGTTCTGTTCCAGGCGGATGAGCTGGGTGTCGGCGAAGTCCTGATCGAACTGCTGGATGTTCTCGATTTTCGCCCCGCGCCAGCCGTAGATCGACTGGTCGTCGTCGCCCACCACCATGAGGCTGTCGCCGCCCTGGGCGAGAAAACGCAGCCAGGCGTACTGCACGGCGTTGGTGTCCTGGAACTCGTCCACCAGGATGTGGCGGAAGCGCCGCTGGTAGTGCTGCAGGATGCCGCCGGGGTTGTCGCGCCAGAGGTCGAGGGCGCGCAGCAGCAGCTCGGCGAAATCGATCACCCCGGTGCGCGCGCAGGCCGCCTCGTAGGCTTCGTAGATGCCGCGCATGGTGGCCAGGAACAGGTCACCGCTGGCCTGAATGCCTTGCGGGCGGATGCCTTCGTCCTTCTGCCCGTTGATGAACCACTGCGCCTGCTTGGCCGGCCAGCGCTGCTCGTCCAGGCCGAGATCACGGATCACCCGTTTGATCAGGCGCTGCTGGTCGTCGGAGTCGAGAATCTGAAAGTTCTCGGCCAGCCCGGCTTCCTGCCAGTGCGCGCGCAGCAGGCGGTGGGCCAGGCCGTGGAAGGTGCCGACCCACATGCCGGCCGGGTTGTGCCCGAGCATGTCTTCGATGCGGTGGCGCATCTCGGCAGCGGCCTTGTTGGTGAAGGTCACCGACAGAATGGAATGGGGCGATGCGCCCATCGCCTGAATCAGGAAGGCGATACGGTGCACCAGTACGCGGGTCTTGCCCGAGCCGGCGCCGGCCAGTACCAGTTGGCGGCCGAGCGGAGCGGCCACGGCTTGCACCTGGGCGTCGTTGAGCGAAGCGAGGAGGAGTTCGGGGTCGTTTTGCATCGCGGCATTTTAGGGGGGCATTGCAGGGGAGGGCAAACCGCTTCGACGAGGCGGTTTGCCGGGGCCTGTGCGCGGGGTAGACTGCGCCCTTCAATGGATCTGAGGGAGTCGCGATAGCCATGTCGACTGGTGACAGCCCGTTGTTGGGCATTGACCTGGGCACCACCAACAGCCTGATCGCCGTGTGGCGCGAAGGGCGTGCGCAGCTTATTCCCAACGCCCTGGGCGAGGTGCTCACGCCCTCGGCGGTGAGCCTGGACGAAGACGGTAGCATCCTCGTCGGCGCTGCGGCGCGCGCGCGGCTGACCACCCATCCACTGCGCAGTGTGGCCGCCTTCAAACGCTACATGGGCAGCGACAAGCGCTTCACCCTCGGTGAGCGCCAGTTCACCCCGGAAGAACTCTCGGCACTGGTGCTCGGCTCGCTCAAGGCCGATGCCGAGGCCTATCTTGGCGTGCCGGTGACCCAGGCGGTGATCTCGGTGCCGGCCTACTTCAGCGACGAACAGCGCAAGCGCACGGCATTCGCCGCCGAGCTGGCCGGGCTGCGCGTCGAGCGCCTGATCAACGAACCGACCGCCGCCGCCATGGCCTACGGCCTGCACGAGCAGCAGTTCGAGCGCACCCTGATCTTCGACCTGGGCGGTGGCACCTTCGACGTCACCGTGCTGGAGTACGCCCTGCCGCTGATCGAGGTGCATGCCTCCACTGGCGACAACTTCCTCGGCGGTGAGGATTTCACCGAGGCCCTGCTCAAGGCCTGCCTGGACGACTGGGGGCTGGGCCGCAGCGAGCTGCAAGGCCAGGAATTGGCCAGCCTCGAGGATGCCGTCGAGCAGCTCAAGCGCCGCCTCGCCGAAGGTCCGCAGACCCTGGACTGGCAAGGTCGCCAGTGGCAGGTGGACGAGGCCCGCGCGCAGCAGATCTGGGCACCGCTCTTGAGCCGCTTGCGCCAGCCCATCGAGCAGGCCCTGCGCGATGCCCGGCTCAACCCGCGCGACCTCGACAGCCTGGTGCTGGTCGGTGGCGCCACGCGCATGAGCGCGGTGCAACAACTGGTGGCCACCCTGTTCGGCCGCCTGCCGTACCGGCATCTCGACCCGGACACCATCGTCGCCCTCGGCGCCGCCGCTCAGGCCGCGTGCAAGGCCCGCGATCAGGCCATCGAAGAGGTCATCCTCACCGACGTCTGCCCCTACACCCTGGGCATCGCCTCGCGGCGCAGCGACGAGCAGCCCGGCGCCTTCTCGCCGATCATCGAGCGCAACACGGTGATCCCCACCTCGCGGGTGCAGCGCTACTACACCACCCACGCGCAGCAGGAATACATCCGCATCGAGATCTACCAGGGCGAGCGCCCCTGGGTGCGCGACAACATC
The DNA here is from genome assembly GCF_052156495.1 of Pseudomonas sp. NCHU5216. Classification (NCBI taxonomy): domain Bacteria; kingdom Pseudomonadati; phylum Pseudomonadota; class Gammaproteobacteria; order Pseudomonadales; family Pseudomonadaceae; genus Pseudomonas; species Pseudomonas sp. NCHU5216. The sequence continues at coordinate 7,165 of NZ_JBQLIX010000048.1, forward strand.
TTCGTCGATGCCTTCGAGGTCAAGCTCGCCCAGACCGGGCAGGTGCAGGCGCTGGACGTGCGCTTCAGCTACGACATCAACGGCCTGCTGGAAGTGGACGTGACCCTGGAAAACGGCCAGCGCCACGGCCATGTGATCGACCGCAGCCCCACCGGCCTGAGCGAGGAGGCACGTGCCGCCAGCCAGGCGCGCCTGGCCGGGCTGAAGATCCACCCGCGTGACAGCCTGCCCAACCGCACCCTGCTGGCCCGCCTGGAGCGCGCCTGGATGCAGAGCCTGGGGGCCGAGCGCGAGCAGATCGGCCAGTGGCTGGACGAGTTCCAGAACCTGCTCAGCGCCCAGCAGGAGCAGCCGATCAGGGCGGCACGGCAGCGCCTGGAGCAGCAGTTGGAGGCGCTGCGCTTTTAGCTCGCCGGCTCCTTGAACCCATTCAACTGCCGCAACCGCGCCTGTAAGCCCTGCTCGGCCTGCGCGCGTTTGCCGCTGGGCGGGCCGTAGCGGTTGGGCAGCGGGTCGCCAGGCCAGAAGAACAGCACCAACGAGATGTAGGGCATGAAAAAGCTGCCGGCGAGCAGCATCAGCAGCGTGCCGACGCCACGGTTCATGTCGTGCAGGCGACGCAGCAGGCAGGTGATCAGACCCAGCAGGGTCACCCCCAGCACCGCCAGAGCCAGGTCGCCGCTCAGCTTGTCCGTCAGCAGGCTCAACGGCAGGCCCGTGCCGATCAGCGCCACTGCCTGCACGGTGAAGTTGAGGCGATTCAGCCGCTTGCCCAACTGCCAGAACCGCCATTGTGCACGCCAGTCATTGGCTGCGTGCCGAGGCAGCAGACGCTCGCAACGCGACAGCAGCAGGGTAATGGCCAGGCGCACCGCGCGCGGTGTCACGGCGCTGTCCTTGGCTTGCTGCAGCGAGCGCAGCAGGCCGGAAGCGGGAACCTGTGGCTTGGACGGGTGGTACAGATCGCGCATCGCCTCGAAGAGCGAACGCATGGTGCTGAACAGCAGGCCGTTGTCCCGGCATACCCCCTGCGCCAGTGCTTGTGGTTGGCCGCTCTCCAGCCCCTCGCGGAATGCATCGAACCAGGAGCTCGGGCCGGTGAAGCCGCGTAGCCGCTGCAAGGCCAGGTCGCGCAGTTCGCGCGGCAGATCGGGGTCGTGGTAGAGCAGGGCGTCGACGATCATCTGCCCGAGCGGATTGTCCGCCAGCTCGTCGCCATGATACCGAGCGCAGGCCTCGATACGCGCGACCGAGGGCAAGCGCCGACTGCCCAGAAGGAACTCCAGGCTAACCAGTTCGGCGGCGATCAGTCCTTGCAGAGGGTCGCGCTCGTCGAGGCCGTTGAGCCATTGCCGAGGTTGGGTGTTGGCACCGAGCCAGAGCGCCTGCATGGCATCGGCCGGATGGTCGGCCGTGGTGGGCAGGCGGCTGCCGCGTTCTTGCAGGCGCTCCAGCCAGGGCTCAGGGTGCTCCAGCAGGCCGGTCAGCCACAGGGTCTGGCGCTGCAGTTGCCAGCGCGCACTGGCTTGCGTGGGCAGCGGTGGCAAGTAACGCCCTGCCTGCTGCAGGCCAAGTTGCAGCCTCAAGCTGCCGGGCAATGACCAGTTCGGTAATGGCGCCAGCAGATGATGCAGACGCTGCAGGGTTTCCGGGGCAGGGTGGCGCAAGCGCCGCAACCAGCCAAGCATCTGCGCGCGGGCGGCGGTGTTGTCCTGCAGGGCACTGGGCAAGGTAGACCCAGGCGTCGCGAGTTTGTGCAGGAGCAATTTGGCGAGGGTGGACTCGCGCAGCCACTGCAGGTGTTGCCGGGCATGGTGGGCAAAGCCTTGCGTCAGGATGGCGTCCAGCGGGTGTTCGCCGACAGGCAGGTTGAGCAAGGGTTCCAGGTCGGCCTCGTCGCCGCGTTGCAGCAGCCAGGCCTGACGATAGAGCAGGGTGAGCGGCGTCTCTGGCGCGTCGAGCAGCTCGGCCAGGAACGGCCATTCGCTGTCGCCCAGTTGCCAGGCGACGAAGGTGCGCGCCAGTGCCGGCAGCTCGGTGCTGGCGGCGCGTTGCCAACGGGCCAGGGTCTGCGGGCTCTGCGCCGGTTCGGCGTAGCCCTGGCGGTAGTCGTCGAGGGCGTACTGGCTGCCCAGCTCCTGCTGGCTGCGGTCGCAGGCCAGGATCAGCAGTGGCAGGCGCTCGGGGGCATGCTGGGCGCTCCAGGCCAGCAACCAGGCGGCGGCTTCGGGCAAGTGCAGTTCGCGCCACAGGCGGCACCAGAGGTCGAGGGCATCCAGCTCGTGCTGCTGCATCTGCAGAGCCAGCAGGTAGAGGTTATCGAGGTCATCGGGGGCCTCGGCCTGGCGCGCCTGGTAATACGCCAGGGCTTCGCCGAGGGCGACGCCGGCCAGGGTGCACTGGCGGTACAGGCCGGGGTAGTAGGCCGGGTCGGCTGGCATCGGCAGGCACAGGTGCAGCGCGCACCAGCCACGCAGCTCCGGCAAGGGGCGGTTGTCGAACAGGTGGTTGAGGGTGCGCGTGTACCAGAGGGTTTCCACCTGGGCGTGGGCGGGCCAGGTGGACAGGCTGGTGAGGTCGAAGGGGTCGGCTTCGGCGATGCGCTGGAGGAAGTGGTCGAGCGCTTCGGCCTCCTCGAACGGCAGTTGCATCAGGCGCTTGGCCCAGGCCATGCGCTCGCTGAGGATGCTCACGCAGGCATGCCCCAGTGGCCCGTTGCTCAGCAGCAGGCCGCGCAGCCTGGCGTCGACGCCGTCCAGCTCTTCCAGCGGCAAACGATCGAGCAGGCGGCAGTAGTCGTGCCAGGCATCGGGCTGGAAGCGCCGCTGTGGATCCTGCAACAGATCGACGAAGGCCTCTATGGCCGCTTCGCTGGCGCTGGCCGGCGCGGCCGGCGTGCTGAGCGCCGAGACACCCTCGCGCGCCTGGCGCAGGGCCTCTTCGTAGGCGTTACGCAGGGCCTGGAAGCCTTCGGGGTCGCGCTCCGGGTGCACGCCAGGCAGCAATGCACGGTAGGCGTTGCGGATGAGGGTCTGATCTTCCGTTGGCTCGATGCCCAGGTGTTCCCAACAACTCATGACCAGTCGAACGCCTCCAGCGAGTCGGGTTTCTCGGGCAGCTCCAGTTCCATGTCCCAGGGCAGTTGCTCGAAGCCGGCAGCCGGGCTCAGGGCCAGTTCGCGCACCATGGCGCGGTGAGCCGGCTCGCTGCCCTGGCGGCTCAGGCTCAGGGCCTGCTCGTTTGCCTCTTCGTGGCCCAGGCAGTTCCAGTAGGCACGGCCGATGACGAAGCCGGCCAGGTAACTGTGCCAACTCTGGTAGTAATAGCGCGCGCGCAGGCTGAGGCGGCTGTGCAGCCAGAGGTTTTCTTCGAGGTTCAGCCAGCCGTTGAGCTGACCGATGCGGGCGAGAAAGCTCATGCGCCCCAGATCCCAGGCACGGATGCCGGCAGCGCCGCAGACCATGCTGGTTTCGGCGACGAACTCATAGGCTACCCGTTGCGCTGGCTGCAGGCTGTCGAGCAGAGCCTGCCATTGGCTCGGCAGCAGGCGCGCGTGCTCCCAGTAGGCGGTGCTGAGCTCGCGGGCGTGGCCGTCGTCGGTCATGCGCTGGATCATCGCCAGCAGGTCGGCGCGCTCGGCGATCTCCCAGGATTCCTTGAGATCGACGAATTCGTTGTCGGGATAGAGGCTGGCCAGGGCATAGTCCGCGCCGGCATGGCGGTTGATGGCGACCATGGGCGCGGAAAGGGCGAAGAGCCAGCGTTTTTGTAAGTCGTCCATAACGGTTCGGTCAGGCCTTGGGGCGTGAGGCGCTCATCCTAGGAGCTGTGGCAGGCCTCCCGCAAGCGTCTGCAACAGGGGTTTTAGGCGACGACTGGCGAGTCAGCGGACAAGCGGCTTTAGCATGGGTGGCCAAGTGCGATCATCCCGTCGAAAGTTGGGGGCGGGCCCGTGAAATTGCCCACATCTTGGTTGGGCACAGCGTCTGTCTCGGGTATTCTGCCGCCATGTCAGGGTTCTGGCTGCTGTGTGCATTCGGCACAGCCCCTAGGCAGCTATTACAAGAACATCGCCTATGACCGCCACTACTAGCGCCGTAGTACAAGAGGTGACGCTGGATCCGTCTCAGGTCGAGCGTCAGTTCGTCACGGATATCGCCGTCGAGCGTACGCGCCTGCTCTATCAGGGCTCGCGTCTACCTACATTATTGATGTTGCTGGTCGGTCTGTCCGGCACCAGCTTGTTATGGAATCTGCAGGATGCCGTCCTGCTCGGTGTCTGGCTGGGCTGGTTGCTGCTGCTGGTGCTGCTGCGCCTGACCCAGGTGAAAGCGTTCAACACGGCCTTGCCGACCCGCCAGGCCGAGCCTTACTGGCAGCGTATCTTCCTCTTCGGCGCCGGCCTTTCGGGCCTGACCCTGGCCTTCGCCGTGATCGTCCTGGTGCCGGCCGACGTGTTCTACCAGCAGGCGCTGGTCTATGGCCTGATCGCCGCCGCCATTCTTTCCGCCAGTGTGGCCTATGCCGTCAGCCTGTCGGCCTTCCTCACCTTCGCGCTGCCCTGCATGCTGCCCTCGACGGCCTTCCTGCTGCTGGCGGGCAACCCTATCCAGCAGGGCTGGGGCCTGCTTAGCATCATCCTGTTCCTGGCCCTGCTGATCGTGGCCTGGCAGGTCAACCGGCTGGTGCAGCGCGGCTTGCTGCAACGCTTCCAGAACCAGGCGCTGATCGCCAATCTGGAACATGCCAAGCGCCGTGCCGAAGGCCTCAACGAGGAGCTGGCGCGCGAGGTGGAGCAGCGCCGTCGTGCCGAGCGCGAGTTGCGTCGTGCCCATGGCGACCTGGAGCGACGGGTGGCCGAGCGCACCCTGGAGCTGGACGAGGCGACCTACGCCCTGGGCAAGAGCCAGGCACGCCTGGCCCTGGCGCTGGAGGCCAGCGAACTGGGGTTGTGGGACTGGGATCTGCAGAGTGACCAGGTGCACCACACCCACCTGCGCGAGTTGTTCGGCCTGGAGCCGGAGCAGGTGCAGGTGATGCTGCGCGACCTCACGCCGCGCCTGCATCCCGATGACCTGCCGGTGTTGCGCCGGATGCTTATCGAGCACCTGAAAGGGCGCAGTGAGGATTACCACATCGAGTACCGCGTGCGTCATGCCGACGGCCATTGGGTGTGGGTCGAAGACCGTGGCCGCGCGGTGGAGCGCGACAGCGCCGGGCGCGTGCTGCGCATGCTCGGCACGCGCCGTGACGTCAGCGAGCGACGCCAGCAGCAAGAGCAGCAGCGCCTGGCGGCCATGGTGTTCGAGGCCGCCAGCGAGGGCATCTGCATCCTCGATGCGGATTTCCGTTTTCTCGCCGTCAACCGTGCCTTCAGCGTCGTCACCGGCTACAGCCGTGACGAGGTGCTGGGGCGCAAGGTCATCAGCCTGCTCGGCAGCCGCGAGATGCGCCGTCAGTACCCGACCATTATCCAGGAGCTCGACAACAACGGAAGCTGGCAGGGCGAACTGATCGAAACGCGCAAGAGTGGTGAGCTCTACCCGCAATGGCTGCAGCTCAACCTGGTGCACGATGCTGCGGGCCGGCGCAGCCACATCGTCGGGTTCCTCGCCGACCTCACCGCACGGCGTGAGGCCGAGGAACGCCTGCGTTACCTCTCGCACTACGACGAGCTGACCGGCCTGGCCAACCGCAGCCTGTTCCGCGAGCGTCTGCACGAGGCCAGCCAGCAGGCTCGCCAGACCGGTCGCAGCATCGCCTTGCTGCATATCGATCTGGATCGCTTCAAGGTGCTCAACGACAGCCTCGGTCATGAGGTGGCCGATCAGTTGCTGCGTCAGATCAGCCGCCGCCTGACCCATACCGTGCCGGAGGCCGATTGCATCGCGCGGCTGTCCGGTGACGAGTTCGCCATCATTCTCGATGCCTACAGCAGCCTTTCCGGTCTGGCACGCATGGCCAGTCGCCTGCTGGCCAAGCTGCGCGTGCCGATGACCGCCGGTGGCCATGAACTGGTGGTCAGCGCGTCGCTGGGCATCAGCCTGCTGCCGGACTATGCGCGCGAGATCGGCGCCCTGATCAGCCAGGCCAACATGGCCGTGCAGCATGCCAAGCATCTGGGTGGTAACACCTTCCAATTCTTTACCGAGAACCTGCAGGCTTGCACCCTGGAGCGTCTGCAACTGGAAAACCGCCTGCGCCGGGCGATCGAGGATGGGCAACTGGAAGTCTTCTACCAGCCCAAGCTGGATCTGCGCGATGACAGCCTCAGCGCGGCCGAGGCGCTGGTGCGCTGGCGCCACCCCGAGCATGGGGTGATCTCTCCGGGTGAGTTCATCGGCCTGGCCGAGGAAACCGGGCTGATCATGCCCATCGGCGAGTTCGTCCTGCGCCAGGCCTGCCGCCAGGCACGCGCCTGGCAATTGCAGGGGCTGGCCTACGTGCGTGTGTCGGTCAACCTGTCGATGCACCAGTTGCGTCAAGGCAACCTGACCAGCCTGGTGCGCCAGGTGCTCGATGACACCGGCCTGGAGCCGCACTGGCTGGAGCTGGAACTGACCGAGAGCCAGATGCTCGACAACGTCGACAGTGTCATCGCCACCTTCCAGCAACTGCGCGACATGGGGGTGAAGCTGGCCATCGACGACTTCGGCACGGGTTACAGCTCGCTCAGTTACCTCAAGCGCTTCCCGGTGGACTACGTGAAGATCGATCAGACCTTCATCCGCGACCTGTCGCCCGGTGGTGAGGATGCGGCGATCACTCGCGCCATCATCGCCATGGCCCACAGCCTGGAACTCAAGGTGGTGGCCGAGGGCGTGGAAACCCAGGCGCAGATGGACTTCCTCAAGAGCCAGGGTTGCGACGAGATCCAGGGCTATCTGATCAGTCGGCCGCGCGATGCCAGCGCCTTCGCCGAGTTGTTGAGTGCGCAACTCGACTCAGCGTTGCACTGAGGGCGTTTCCTCTCTACCCAACGTGTCTCGAGGCACGTGCGCCAACTGACGCAAAGATGGCTGCATCCGGCGCCCGTGCGCGCGATGCTGCAGGCTCTGCCGGAAGTAAGGAGCCTAGCGATGCACAAAGCACCATCCCTGAATATGGCTCAGCGTCTATTGCTGGCTTCGCAGAGCATGGCGCCCCTGGCGCTGAAGAGCGCCTTGGCGCAGCGGCTCGGTCCCGAGCAGACAGCGTTGCTGGCGCCCTACATGCCGGCCGAGCAATTGCGCGAGTTGATCCTCAACCTGCCGGTACCCTTCATCGCCCGTTCCGTCACCTATCTTGATCCTCAGGCGATTCTCGAAACCTACCTCAGCCTGCCGGACGAACTGCACCTGGAGGTGGCGCGCCAGCTCTGTGCCGATGGTGCTTTCGCCACCGCCGCCCGCTATGCCGAGTGCCTGTCGCCGCGCCAGGTCAAGATACTGATCTATGGCATCAACGATGCCGAGCACATCCTGCAGATCGCCCGTTACATCGTCGATATCGGGCTCATCGTGCAGAGCCTGCGCACCTTCTCCACCCAGTACCTGTGCCGCCTGACCGAAGCGGCCTGGGCCGACGACAACCTGGCGATATCCGCACTGGTGCTTGGCGGTCTACCGTTGGCGCGCCAGGCAGACATCTGCGACCACCTTCCAGCTCAGGTGCGCGAGCCTCTGCTGCCACTGCTGTTGGCCGCCAATCCGGAGCTGCACGAGCGCTTGCCCGAGCACCTGCAGCAGCAGGCCTGAGCGGCCAGGCTCACTTGGCGAACAACTGGCCGATGTCCTTGAATGCCTTGAACTCCAGGGCATTGCCGCAAGGGTCGAGAAGGAACATGGTGGCCTGTTCGCCAACCTGCCCCTGGAAACGCACATAAGGCTCGATGACGAACTGGGTGCCGTGGCTACGCAGGCGTTCGGCCAACGCCTGCCATTCGTTCCAGCCGAGTACCACGCCGAAATGCGGTACCGGCACGTCGTGGCCGTCCACCGGGTTGCTCGCCGCCGCCTCCTGATAGGCCATCTTCGGCGCCTCGTGGATCACCAACTGGTGACCGAAGAAATCGAAGTCCACCCAATGCTCGCTGCTGCGGCCTTCGGCGCAGCCGAACAGCTCGCCGTAGAAGTGCCGCGCGGCGGCCAGATCAAAGACAGGAATCGCCAGGTGAAAGGGAGCAAGGGCCATCACGGATTACCTCTGTTGGATTTTCGCTCCAGCCTACCAACAGCAAAATCGATCTAAAGCGAATATTCTTGCTCGCAAGCTCAACTATTTTCGATCAATTGAGGATTCGATGCTGCGCGAGCTGAAAACCTTCATCACCGTCGCCCGCCTGGGCACCTTCGCCGCCGCCGGCCAGCATGTGGGACTCACGCAATCGGCGGTCAGTGCGCAGATGCGCGTGCTCGAGCAGCAGCTCGGTGTGCGCCTGTTCGATCGCAGCGGCCGCGCCGCCGTGCTCAATGCAGCCGGGCGCCACGCCTTGCCGCTGGCCGAACAGATGCTCGCGCTGTATGCGCAGATGGCGCTGCCGCAGGCGGCCGATCAGTGGCAGGGCGAGCTGCGCGTTGGCGCCATTGCCACCCTGCAGACCGGCTTGCTGGCCGAGGCGCTGCCGCGTTTTCGCCAACTGGCGCCGCAGGTGGAGCTGAAGCTGGTACCGGGCGTGTCGCTGCAGCTATTCAGCCAGCTGGATGCCGGCGAGCTGGATCTGGCGCTGCTGATCAAGCCGCCGTTCCCGTTGCCCAAGGAGCTGCTGGAAGTGCCGCTGGCGCGTGAGCCCTTCGTGCTGATCGCGCCGTTGCAGGTGGTAGGGGATGACCCGCTGCAACTGCTCGCCGAGCAGCCCTTCGTGCGTTATGACCGCACCTCCTTCGGCGGACGTCAGGTCACGCGTTTTCTCCGTGAGCAGCGCCTGAACGTGCGCGAGGCCCTGGAGCTGGACGAACTGGAGGCCATCGTGCGTCTGGTGGAGAACGGCATGGGCGTGGCCCTGGTGCCGCGCGCCGGCCTGTGGCCGCAACGGCCGACGCAGGTGCGGGTGATCGAGCTGGGTGCGCTGAGTTTCCACCGCGAACTGGTGGCCCTGGTGCGCCGGGCGCAGCGCCAGCCCGCACTGGACTGTCTGCTGAGCTGTCTTGAGTCGACAAATTGAAAATGCTTCTCAATAAAAATAAGATGCGGCTTTCCTCTCGCCCAAGACCAGGGATGCACGATTGTCGGACTTGGATATCAAAGGCCTGTTCCAGAAGCACGCCAAGGCCTTGCACAGCTTCCTGCTGAGCAAGAGCCGTGACCCGCACCTGGCCGCCGACCTCACTCAGGAAAGCTTCCTGCGCCTGGCTGAGCAGCGCACTGGCGAGCGCATCGACAACTCCTCTGCCTACCTCTTCCGTACGGCCAGCAACCTGCTGATCGATCATCAGCGCCAGCAGATCCGGCGCAAGACCGACCTGCTCGGCGAGGACGTGCTGCACGAAGTCGAGGCGGCTGGCAGCTCGCTGGACGACATAGCCGCCGCGCGCCAGAACCTCGAGCGCCTGCAACGCGCCATCGCCGAGCTGCCGCCACGCACCCAGGCCATCTTCCGCCTCAACCGCATCGACGGCCTGACCCACGCCCAGGTGGCGCAGGCCCTGGGGATTTCCGACAGCTCGGTGCAAAAGCACCTGGCCCGTGCCCTGGCGCATGTAATGGCGCGCCTGGACGACGAGCGGGCATGAAGGGGCATTACGGTAAGATCCGCCGTCGCGCGTCATTATCTGAAAGGGGCATGCGCCGCCCAGCCCGCAACGACCCATAACGAGAACCGAGAGTGAGCCTGATTAGCCAAGAAGCGCAGCAGCGCAGCGTTCGCGAGGTGGCCGCCGAGTGGGCGGTGTTGCTTGCCGATGCCCCGCTCGACGACGACCAGCAGCGGGCGCTGCAGCAATGGCTGCAGGCCGATGTTCGGCATGCCGAAGCGCTGGCGCTGGCTCAGCGTACCTGGGCCGCTCTGGGCCGCTTGCCAACCGGCAGCGTCGCGCCACGACGGGCCGCGCCTGTCGCCCCTGTTGCCGCACCTCGGGCGCGTCGGCCTGCCCGCTTGCGCCGCTGGGGTGCGGCTGCGTGCCTGGCGCTGCTACTCGGTGGGCTGGGCCTGAGTCAGGGCGAGCGCCTGCTGCTACCTTTGCTGGCCGATCAGCGCACCGCCGTTGGCGAGGTGCGCAGCCTGACCCTGGAAGATGGCAGCGAAGTGACTCTGGACAGCGCCAGTGCCATCCGCCTGGATTACTCCAGCGACCAGCGCCGGGTCGAGCTGCTCGCTGGTGCGGCGATCTTCCAGGTGGCGCCGCAGGCCGAGCGGCCCTTCGTTGTCGCGGCGGCTGGCGGCAGCGTTCAGGCCCTGGGTACCCGCTTTCTGGTGCAGCGTGAAGCGGATGGAACGCAGGTGGGCGTGCTCGAACATGCGGTGCAGGTGAGCGCGGCGGGCGAGCAGCGGCGCCTGGAAGAGGGGCACAGTCTGCTTTATGACGCCCAGGGCCTGCATGAGATGACGCTCGACCTGCCGCGCGCCACCAGTTGGCAACGCGGGTTGCTGATCTTCGACCGCCAGCCGCTGGGGCAGGTGGTCGAACAGCTCAACCGTTATCGGCCGGGTTACATCTTCGTCGCTGATGACGCGCTGGCACGGCGCGAGGTCAGTGGGGTGTTCCACCTCGACAGGCTGGATGCCGCCTTGGACACCCTGACTCGTGAGATGCACTTGCGGCGTAGCGAGTTGCTGGGGGGCAGTCTGCTTTACTGAGCCGGGCCAGCCTGCTTGAAAACGGCGAGGAGGGTTGGTTGTTAGCAGGTTTGCGAGTTAATACCGGGCTGGCGATACGGTGGGTTGTTCTGGTGTCTGTTCCGAATTGCCGCGTTTTTGCTGGTGTTTCTGGTTTCGCCCTCCCGGGCGAGTCACTTTGCGGGCAAAGTAACCAAAACCTTCCGCCCGATCATCCGGCCCTCGCTGCGCGAGGGTTCGCTCACTCCATCGCCGTTCCAGAGGCCCGCCGCGAAGGGCCATCCCTGGCCCATCGCGGCTCTCGCGGCATCCATGCCGCTCAACCTCTTCCACGACGATTCCGTTCGCCCTCCTGGGCGGGCTCTGCACGCGCCTGAACCCGAGGTAACCCAGAATTGGCGTGGAGTGCTTGAACATCGGTCAGCCGTAGGGCGGACTCAGGAGCGCCAGCGAACAGTCCGCCGGGCCATGCCGAGTTCGGCACCACAACCTACGCCCAATACGCCCCCATCAACGGCGTACTGCTTCGCGAGTACGCCCTACGCGAATGAAAGCTTTGGTTTAACCCGACGGCCACGTCGTGGTTCCACTGCTACCAGAACATGCCGGGCATGCCCGGAGCAGTGCCGGAGTGAGGGAAGTCGAGCGAAGCATGACGGGGACGCCTAGTTCCGGATGGCGGGGGTGCGTTTCTTTTGCTTACTTTTCTTTGCGCTGGGCGGCAATCCGATTTCAAAGAAAAGTGAAGCGCCCGAGGGGGCGAAACCCGGAATATCTGAAAACACCCAAAGCGGCGTCCAAAACACTCAACGAACCAACACACAAACTCGCCAGCCCGGTATCAACCAAGCATTTCCCCTCACCAAAAACGAACCACCAAAAAAATTCCAGATTGCCTTACTGACTTTCCATCCATCGCGCGTCTTTGTTGTTAGTGATTTTCATTACCAAAAAAAATGGAGTCAGTCGTGAGTCATAGTCGTCGCGTAGTACCCCCCACCCGGCGCCGGGGCGGTTCGTTGCCTTTGCTGGGCGGTGTCGCGTTGGGGGTTGCCATGGCCATGCACGGTCTTGCCAATGCCGCCGAGCCAGCAGCCGAGGCGGCCAGCACCCAGCGCCAATTGGTGACCTTCGATATCGCAGCCCAGCCGCTGGATCGCGCCGCCCTGGCCTTCGCCGAACAGGCCAGGGTGCAGGTTTTCTTCGACAGCGCGCGCCTGCAGGACTTGGCCAGCACGCCGCTGAAAGGGCGTTATTCGCTGGATGAGGGCCTGCGCCGCCTGCTCGGCACTGCGCCGGTGGACTACCGCTTCGACGGCTCGCAGCAGGTCACCCTGACCCGCCGGGGTGTGGGCGACGAACAGGCGCTGCAACTGCAGCCCACCCAGGTGCAGAGCCAGTTGCTCAGCGAACGCCAGGAAACCTACCTCAAACCACGCTCGGTAGCGGTGATCGATCGCGAGCAGATCGACCGGCGCCCGCCACGACATGCCGCCGACATGCTGGAGGAAACCTCCGGCGTGTACACCGCCGTCAATCAGCGTGACCCCGGCCTGTCAGTGAACATCCGCGGCGTGCAGGACTATGGTCGGGTCAACATGAACGTCGACGGCATGCGCCAGAACTTCAGCGTCAACGGCCACCAGCAGCGCAACGGGGTGATGTTCGTCGACCCCGAATTCATCTCCAGCGTGGAGATCGACAAGGGCACCAGCGCCGGCATGGGCGGCGCCGGAGTGCTGGGCGGCATCGCCTCGTTCAACACGGTCGAGGCGCACGAGTTGCTCGGCGAGGGCAAGGAATACGGCGGGCGCATCCGTGCCGGGCATGGCATTGGCGAGCTGGGCAATGGCACCTACTTCAACGGCAGCGCCCTGTTCGCCTTCGGCAACGAGATCGGCGACGTGCTAGTGGGCGTCAGCGAGCGCCACTTCGGCGATTACCGGGCTGGCACCCATGACAAGGACAACCTCGGCACGCAGATCCGCCTGCGCAACCAGTACCCCGCTGCCTGGGAGAACTGGCTGGAGTCCGAGGTGGGCGACACCGGGAGTGTGACCCGCTCGCAGTTGTTCAAACTGGGGCTCAATCTACCGCAGGATCAGCGGCTACAACTGAGCTACATCGAGCTCGATACCGATAGCAAGGATGCCTGGACCTGGCTTTCCGCCGACGGGCAACGCTATGAATACCAACGCTCCGGTAGCAGTGATGTGATTGCCCGCAATACAGCGTTGGATTACAGCTACAACCCCGATGATGAGCGGATCGATTTCAAGGCCAAGCTCTACTATGTCAGCACCCGCCAGGATCGCTGGAATGCCGGCAGCAAGGCGAGCCCGAGCAGCGGCAACTGGTACCCGGACTACACCGACAAGTACCGAACCGACACCTGGGGCCTGCAACTACAGAACACCTCGCGCTTCTATCTCGGCGACGCGCACCAGTTCGCCGTGACCTATGGCAGCGAACTGTTCCGCGACAGCTTCAAGCCCTCGACCACCCGCACGCCCTCGACCAACGAAACGGCCTATCCCTATATCAAAGGCGCCACGCCAGAGGGCGAGCGCACCATGGCCAGCCTGTTCGGGCAGATGATCTATGACTACGACGGCTGGCTGACCTTCGATGCCGGGTTGCGCTACGACCGCTATCGCCTAGAGGGTGATACGGGCCTTACGGTGTGGATGCTGCCCGAGGGCCAGTTCACCGCCAGCAACAATGTCGAGCGCCCGCTGGTATTCGATGTGGAGCGAGAGGAGGGGCGCTTCTCGCCGACGCTGGGTATTGCGATCAAGCCGGGCGTGGACTGGCTGCAGCTCTACACGCGCTGGGGCAAGGGTTGGCGTCCGCCAGCGGTGACCGAGGCCTTCATGTCAGGCCGCCCCCATGGCGGTGGCAACGAGATGGTCTATCCCAACCCCTTCCTCGAGGCGGAGCGTTCGCACAACTGGGAGATCGGTTTCAACGTCTTCAAGGAATCCTGGCTGCGTGACGGCGACCGCCTGGGCATCAAGGTGGCTTACTTCGATACGCGCATCGACAACTTTTCTTTCATGGACGTCAACGTCAGCGTGCCGGGCAACACGGTCAGCGGCACCGGGCTCGGCCGCTCGGCCTACCAGAACAACCTGGAGCAGACGCGCTTTCGTGGCGTGGAATACAACCTCGATTACGACGCCGGGGACTACTACGCGCAGCTCAGCTATACGCACATGATCGGCAGCAACGACTTCTGCTCGAAAGAGTTCTACATGGGCGGTGCTGAGGAGCGCGTGCAGGTGGGAACGGTGCCCGGTTTCATCCAGGTCGGGCCGATCCGTATTCCGGTGCAACGTCCTCTCTACGAAGCGCGCCCCGATGACGAGCTGAACGACCTGGTCACCTGTGGCCAGATCATGGGTAGTGCTTCCTATATGCCGGCCGACCGCGGCTCGCTGACCCTGGGCATGCGTTTTCTCGATAACAGCCTGGATGTCGGCGCGCGCCTGCGTTACAGCGAAGGCAATGGCGAGAACCTCAACACCTGGGGCTTCACCCAGATCGACCAGGCGCTCTGGCCGCAGTACGAGGTCTACGACCTCTACGCCAGCTACTGGATGACCCGCAGTCTGAACCTGGCGCTGTCGATGGAGAACGTCACCGACCAGGCCTACTTCGTCGCCATGGGCGATGCCAACAACCTGTCCCTGGCCCGTGGCCGCACCCTCACCGGGATGCTCGAGTACCGCTTCTGAACGGCCCCGGCCAGGGGGCCGGGGCAAGGCTTTGCCCATAGCGGGCAAAGGCGATGGTGCCCCAGGCACCGCCGTCCATCACTCCATGCAAGAGGATTTGTCATGAGCGTTTCCGTTACCTATGACCCGATTTTCGGCAGCTCCACCATCGACGACTACCTGGCCTTCTGGACCAGCGGTTTCGCCACTGCTGGCCATGGCCAGAGCAATACCGGTGGTTTCAGCAACGGCATGTTCAGCGGCGACCAGTACGCCACCCACGGTGCCAATGGCTCGGACTACGCCTTCATCGCCGACAGCGATACCAGCAATGGCCTGCACTACGTGTTCAACCCGCTGCTGCCGGCCAGCAGCAACCAGAATCACTACCTCTATGGGGAACTGGACAATGTCTCCCTGGGCGAGGTGCTCGGCGGTGGTTCGGGCAGCGACTTCACCCTGAGCAACTATGTGGTCACCTTCAGCGGCCTGGATCTGTCCGCTGCCTTGGGTGCAGGCCGTGCCGGCAACGAGGTGCACGAAACCATCTATGGCCTGATGCAGGGCAATACCGCGCCGCTGGAGTCGGTGTTGGACGATCTGTTCGCCGCCTATGGCGTGTCCACCGACGACAGCTTTGACGTGGTCGCCGCCGCCCTGGCTGCCGGCCCGCTGAGCAGCAGCTCGGCTGATGTGGTCGGGGTGCCGGAGCTGGCCGACGACCTGGCCCTGGCGGCCTGATCGAGCGGTGATGAAAAAGGCGGCGGGGAGATCGCTCTCCCGGCCGCCGGCAACGACCGCCGTGGTGCTGGCCTGAACAACTCGCGCCACGGTGGCCGAAGGAATTCTCGACACTCGCTGCCCGCTGCGTCAATCGCGGCAGGCGGCGTTTCAGGGGTGCTACGGCATGCAACCTGGCAATGAAATCCTCGCCGCGCTGGCCACCTGCCGGCGCGGCTTTGTCAGCGTCGGCGCGTTCAGCGCGGTGATCAACCTGCTGATGCTGGCCCCGGCGCTGTACATGCTGCAGGTCTACGACCGTGTACTGGCCTCCGGCAACCACATGACTCTGGCCATGCTGACGCTGATGGTGCTCGGTCTGTACGCCTTCATGGGCCTGCTGGAATGGGTGCGCAGCCTGGTGGTCATCCGCCTCGGCGCGCAGATCGACCAGCGCCTGGGTGAGCGCGTCTACGACGCCACCTTCGATGCCAGCCTGCGCCTCGGTCGTGGCAGCAGCGCGCAGCCGCTCAACGACCTGACCAGCCTGCGCCAGTTCGCCACCGGCAACGCCCTGTTCGCCCTGTTCGACGCGCCCTGGTTCCCGCTCTACCTGGCGGTGCTGTTCCTCTTCCACCCCTGGCTCGGCTGGTTGGCGCTGGGCGGCGCGGTGCTGCTGCTGGCGCTGACCTGGGGCAACCAGTGGCTGACCCGCGCGCCGCTGGCCGAAGCCGGGCAACTGGCGATTCAGGCGACCCAGGCCGCCAGTGCCCACCTGCGCAACGCTGAAGCCAGCGAGGCCATGGGCATGCTGGCGCGCCTGCGTCAGCGCTGGCAGGCCGAGCATGCTCGCTTCCTGCACCTGCAGAACTGCGCCAGCGAGCAGGGCGCGGGCTTCAGCGCGGCGTCCAAGGCCGTGCGCCTGGCCTTGCAGTCGCTGATGCTCGGCCTCGGTGCGCTGCTGGCGGTGGACGGGCAGATCACTCCCGGCATGATGATCGCCGGCTCCATCCTCGCCGGGCGCGTGCTCGGCCCGCTGGATCAACTGATCAATGCCTGGAAGCAGTGGAGCGGCGCGCAGCAGGCCTACCAGCGCCTGCGCGATCTGCTGCGGGCGCAGCCGCAACGCTCCCGTGGCATGCGCCTGCCGATGCCGCGTGGCGCCTTGTGCGTGGAGCAGTTGTCGGCCTGCGCGCCGGGCTCGCGCACGCCAGTGCTGGCCGGGGTCAGCTTCGCCCTGCAGCCGGGCCAGCGTCTGGTGGTGCTGGGCCCGTCCGGTTGCGGCAAGTCCAGCCTGGCGCGCCTGCTGGTGGCGGCGCAGGCACCGCTGGCCGGCAAGGTGCGCCTGGATGGTGCCGACCTGCAGCAATGGCACAAGGACGCGCTCGGCCCGCATCTGGGCTACCTGCCGCAGGACGTGCAATTGTTCGCCGGCAGCATCGCCGAGAACATCGCCCGCTTTGCCGAAGTGGAGGCGGACAAGGTGGTCGCCGCGGCGCAGATGGCCGGTGTGCACGAGCTGATCCTGCGCCTGCCGCAGGGCTACGACACCCGCCTGGGCGAGGGCGGCGCCGGGCTCTCCGGTGGGCAGAGGCAGCGCATCGGCCTGGCCCGCGCGGTCTATGGCCTGCCGGCGCTGATCGTGCTCGACGAGCCTGACGCCAACCTCGACGAGGCGGGGGAGCAGGCGCTGCTGGCGGCGTTAGACCGTTTGCGCGAGCAGGGCCGCACCCTGGTGCTGGTCAGCCATCGCCCGGCGCTGCTCAAGGGTGCCGATCAACTGCTGGTGCTGCGTGGCGGGCAGATGCAGGCCTTCGGCCCGGCCAGCCGAGTGCTGCAGGATCTGCAGCAGGCCGCGCGGCCAGCGGCGCAGAGCGCGCCGGTGCGGCGTGTCGCGCCGACCCTGAGCATGAGCTATGGCGCCGCCCCGGGGGGCCAGCAATGAACGCTCCGGCCCCGACTCAGACGTTGCACCTCGTCGATGCGCGGGCGCCGACGCGGCTCGGCTGGTGGCTGTTGCTGGTCGGCTTCGGCGGTTTTCTCGCCTGGGCCGCGTTGGCGCCGCTGGACAAGGGCGTGCCGGTGAGCGGCACGGTGATGGTCAGCGGCAACCGCCAGGCATTGCAGCATCCCACGGGCGGCACGGTGCGGCGCATCCTGGCCCGCGATGGCGACGCGGTGCAGGCCGGCCAGCCCTTGCTGGAGCTGGACGATCAGGCCCTGCGCGCCCAGGCCGAAGCCTTGCGTGCGCAACTGATCGGCAGCCGCGCCAGCGCCGCGCGCCTGGCCGCCGAACGCGATGCCGTCGAGCACATCGACTTCAACCCCTGGCTGCTGGCGCGTGTGGACGATCCGCTGGTACTCGCCAGCCTGGAACTGCAGCGCCAGTTGCTCGCCAGCCGCCGTCAGGCCCTGGCCCTGGAACTCGACGGCCTGGCGCAGAACCTGGCCGGTAGCGAGGCGCAACTGGGCGGGCTGCGAGCGCTGCGCGGCAGCAAGCAAGCCCAGCTGCGCGTGCTCGACGAGCAACTGCTGGGCCTGCGCGAGTTGGCGGCCGAGCAGTACATCCCGCGCAATCGCCTGCTCGATGCCGAACGTCAGCGTGCCGAGCTGAGCGGCCTGCTGGCCGAAGACGCCGGGCGCATCGGCCAGTTGCTGCGGCAGATCGCCGAACTGCGCCTGCGCGCCGATCAGCGCCGCGCGCAATTCCAGGAACAGGTGCGCAGCCAGTTGGCCGAGACGCAGATCCGTAGCGAGGAACTGCAGCATCGCCTCGCCGGGGTCGAGATCGAGTTGCAGCGTACCCTGCTGCGGGCGCCGGCCAGCGGCCTGGTGGTCGGCCTCAGCGTGTTCACCGAGGGCGGTGTGGTAGCGCCCGGTCAGGCGCTGATGGAGATCGTCCCGCAGGATCAACCGCTGCTGGTCGAGGGGCGTTTACCCCCGGCGCTGGTGGACAAGGTGCACCCCGGCTTGCCGGTGGAGTTGCTGTTCACCGCCTTCGAGCAGCGCACCACGCCGCGGGTCGCAGGCACCCTGGAGCTGGTGTCCGCCGACCGCCTGCAGGACGAACGCACAGGCGAGCCGTACTACGCCATCCGCATTCGCGTCGATGAAGCCGCCATGCAGCCACTGGCCGGCCTGCGCATCCGCCCTGGCATGCCGGTGGAGGCCTTTATCCGCAGTGGCGAGCGCTCATTACTCAACTACCTGTTCAAGCCGTTGCTCGACCGTACCCACCTGGCCCTGGCGGAAGACTGACGATGCGCGCGCTCTGTTTCGCCCTGCTTCTCTGCCTGGCACCGCCAGCGGGTGCGCTCGGCCTGCTCGATGCCTATGCTCTGGCGTTGCGCAACGATCCGACCTTTCAGGCCGCCATCGCCGAGCGTGATGCGGGGCTGGAGAGCGAGAACATCGGACGTGCCGGGCTCTTGCCACGGCTGTCGTGGAGCTACAGCAACCAGCGCAATGATTCCGAAGTGACGGCGGGCGAGCGTCGCGTCGACCGCGACTACCGCAGCTACGCCTCGGTGCTCAGCCTGCAGCAACCCTTGTTCGATTACGCCGCCTGGGCCGACTACCGCCAGGGCGTGGCACGTGCGCTGCTGGCCGACGAGCGCTTTCGCGCGCGCAGCCAGGAACTGGCAGTACGTTTGTTCGAGGCCTACAGCCAGGCGCTGCTGAACGGCGAGCGCATCATCCTGGCGCGTGCTCAGCGGCGCGCCCTGGTCGAACGCCTGCAGCTCAACCGACGACTGCTGCAGGCCGGCGAAGGCACGCGCACCGACGAACTGGAAACCGAAGCACGCCTGGCCCTGGCCGAGGCCGAGCTGATCCAGGCGCGGGACGACCTGGATGTTGCCCTGCGCGCGCTGCAGGCCATAGTCGGCGAGCCGTTGGCGCACAGCGACTTGCAACCCTTGCGCGCCGACTTCCCCGTGCAGCCGCCACAGCCCGCGCATTTCGAGGCCTGGCGCGACCTGGCCGTGGCCACCAACGCCGAACTGGCCGCGCAGCGCCGCGCCGTTGAGGTGGCGGCCCAGGGCATCGAGAAGCAGCGCGCCGGCCATCTGCCGACCCTGAGCCTGGTGGCCAGCAGCCGCCTGACCAACTCCGATTCGGAGAGCAGCTATAACCAGCGCTATGACACCGACAGCATCGGCATTCAGCTCAGCCTGCCGTTGTTCGCCGGTGGCGGGGTGAGCGCGGCCACCCGCCAGGCCACAGCGGCTCACATGCAGGCCGGCTTCGAGCTGGATGCGCAGACTGCCGAGGTGCTCACCCGTCTGCGTCAGCAGTTCAACCTGTGCAACAGCGCCGCTGCGCGGGTGCGCGCCTATCGCCTGGCCGTGAGCGCGGCTGAAACCCTGGTGCAGGCGACGCGCAAGAGCGTGGCCGGTGGCGAGCGGGTCAACCTCGACGTGCTCGACGCCGAGCAGCAATTGCATGGCGCCCGCCGCGACCTGGCCGAGGCGCGCCACGGCTACCTGCGCGCCTGGTTGCAGTTGCGCCAACTGGCCGGCCAGCTCGACGTTGCCGACCTGCAGCGCCTGGCCGGGTATTTCGTCGGCGCGGATTACTGAATGAAACCGACTGATTCGTCTTCCTAACAGAACCACCCAGGGGCTCCGTCATGACTGCACCTTCGCAACTCTCCCATCCACTGCGCTCGCAGCGTCTCAACGCCATCACCCACGAGCCACATAGCCGCCTCGACGCTCGGGTGAAGAGCCATGAGCCTTTCGCCAGTCGCGAGCGTTTCGCCCACTTCGTGGCGGCGCAGTACCTGTTCCAGCGTGATCTGCAGAATCTTTATCAGGATTCGCGCCTGGTCGCGCTGATCCCCGACCTGCCGCAGCGCTGCCGTGTGCAGCAGACCGTGCTGGATCTGGCCGATCTGCAACGCCCGTTGCCCGAGGGGGACGACAGCATCCGTGATCGGCAGATGGGCCTCGGCGAGGCGTTGGCCTGGCTGTTCGTCTCCGAGGGTTCCAAGCTCGGCGCGGCATTCCTGCTCAAGCGCATGCCGGCGCTGGGCCTGAGCGAAACCTTCGGCGCGCGCCACCTGGGCGAGCCGGCAGGTGGCCGCGCGCAGGGCTGGAAGGCCTTTACTGCCGTGCTCGACAGCGTCGAGCTGGATGCCGAGCAGGAACGCCTGGCCGAGGCGGCTGCCATCGCCGCTTTCGAGCGCTTCAGCCAGCACCTGGAGCGCTGCTTTGCCTGAGGCGAGCATGGTGCGTCCGGTCTGGCAACGTTGGCTGTGGTTGCTGCTGGCCTACCTGAGCATCGCCATGGCCATGCTCGGGTTGATATTGCCGGGCCTGCCCACCACCGAGTTCGTGCTGCTGGCGGCCTGGGCCGCCTCGCGCAGTTCACCGCGCCTGGCCGCCTGGCTGGAGCATCATCGGGTGTTCGGCCCGCTGTTGCGCGACTGGAAGAACGGCGGCCTGATCGCCCGACGCAGCAAATGGCTGGCCAGCCTGAGCATGCTGGTGGCGCTGGCGATCATGATTCTGACGGTGGATCACCGGCCCTCGGTGTTGTTCGCTGCGCTCGGCATGAGCTGCGGTGCGCTGTTCATCTGGACACGGCCGGAGAAACCCAGGGCCAGGTAGGGTGCGCTGTGCGCACCGAGGGTTGCGGATTACCATCCGGGGCGCTGGCGAGGGTGGGCTTGGTGCGCACGGCGCACCTTACGGGCAGTTGCATCACCCTCTGTTCGAGCGATGTTTGGCTTATGCTCTGTGCTCGATCGAACTGAAGGTATGACAGCGATGAACAAGGATATCGGCGAGATCAACGGCGCCTGCCATTGCGGCGGCGTGCGCTTTCACGTGACCTTGAGCGATGGCCTGCACAGTGCGCGGCGCTGCAACTGTTCCTACTGCCGGATGCGTGGGGCGGTGGCGGTCTCGGCCGAGCTGGCCGGCTTTAGCATCCTCCAGGGCGAGGATCTGCTGAGCACCTATAGCTTCAATACCCACAGCGCGCAGCACTTCTTCTGTTCACGCTGCGGCATCTACACCCACCACAAGCGCCGCTCCAATCCCCATCAATATGGCGTCAATGTCGCCTGTCTGGAGGGCATCAGCCCGTTCGACTTCGCTGAGGTGCCGGTCACCGACGGCATCGCCCATCCCAGTGACGACCCGACGGGAACGGGATCGAGGCAAGCCGGTGTGTTGCACTTTATCCCGTCGTGAGCCTGGTGCGCACGGCGCACCCTACGAGCGTGAATGCCCCAACGCACTCTACGCATAAAAATGCCGCGCGGCTTGGCAGCGGCGCGGCATCGCGTAGGGCGGACTCAGGAGCGAAGCGAACAGTCCGCCGGGCCATGCCGAGTTCGGCACCATGACGTCCCATTGGAACACCAGCGATCCTGTGGTGCGCACGGCGCACCCTACGGGGCGCCGACACATTCCATGCGTAAAAATGCCGCGCGGCTTGGCAGCAGCGCGGCATTGGGTACAGCGTCAGCGGCGATCAGAACGCCGGGACGACGGCGCCCTTGTACTTCTCTTCGATGAACTGCTTGACCTCGGCGCTGTGCAGGGCCTTGACCAGCTTCTGCACGGCGTCGCTGTCCTTGTTGTCGGCGCGGGTCACCAGGATGTTGACGTAGGGCGAGTCGCTGCCTTCGATGGCCAGGGCGTCCTGGGTCGGGTTCAGCTTGGCTTCCAGGGCGTAGTTGGTGTTGATCAGGGCCAGATCGACCTGGCTCAGCACGCGCGGCAGGGTGGCCGCTTCCAGTTCACGCACCTTGATCGCCTTGGGGTTTTCGACGATGTCCTTGGGCGTGGCGAGGATGCCAGCGTCCGGCTTGAGCTTGATCACCCCGGCCTTCTGCAGCAGCAACAGGGCGCGGCCACCGTTGGTGGCGTCGTTGGGGATGGCGACGATGGCGCCTTGCGGCAGCTCGTCGAGGCTCTTGATCTTGCTGGAGTAGGCGCCGAAGGGCTCGACATGCACGCCACCGACGCTGACCAGATCGGTCTTGCGGCTGGCGTTGAACTCGTCCAGGTATGGCTGGTGCTGGAAGAAGTTGGCGTCCAGGTTGCCCTGTTGCACTTGCAGGTTGGGTTGCACGTAGTCGGTGAACACGCGCACCTTCAGTTCCACGCCTTCTTTGGCCAGGGCCGGTTTGACGAATTCGAGGATCTCCGCGTGCGGCACCGGGGTGGCGGCGACGTTGAGGGTTTCGGCCTGGGCCGAGAAGGCGGCGAAGGCCGCCAGGGCAGTCAGCAGTTTCTTCATTTCAAGATTCCTTTTGCGAAGGTTGGCGCGGGTCTCGCGGGTAGCGAGTCGCCGCTTGTTGGGATTACTTGCGAGAAAAATGGATGACCAGGCGATCACCGACCATCTGCAGCACCTGCACCAGGATCAGCAGCAGCACCACGGTCACGGCCATCACATCCGGCTGGTAGCGCTGGTAACCGTAGCGCACGGCCAGGTCACCCAGGCCGCCGCCGCCGACCAGACCGCTCATGGCGGTGTAGCCCACCAGAGTAATCGCGGTGACGGTGGTGGCGGCGAGCAGGCCGGGCAGGGCCTCGGGCAGCAGCGCCCGGGTGATGATCTGCCAGGTGCTGGCACCCATGGCCTGGGTCGCCTCGATGATGCCGCGTTCCACCTCGCGCAGGGCGGTTTCCACCAGGCGCGCGAAGAACGGCGTGGCACCGACTACCAGTGGCGGGATGGCGCCAGCGACGCCCAGCGAGGTGCCGACCAGCACTTCGGTGACCGGCAGCATCAGAATCAGCAGGATGACGAAGGGCACCGAGCGCACGACATTCACCACCAGCGACAGCACGCCATAAAGGGCCTTCTGCTCGAACAGCTGGCGCGGGCCGGTGAGGAACAGCAGCACGCCGAGCGGCAGGCCGAGCAGCACGGTGAACAGCATCGAGCCGAGCAGCATGTTCAGGGTGTCGAGGCTGGCCTGCCAGATTTCCGGCCAGAACACGTTGGGCAGCAGTTGTTCGAGCATCAGCGCAGTACCTCCATATCCACCTCGGCGGCCTCGAAGCGCGCCAGGGCGGCTTCGATGTCGCCACCGGTCAGGGCCAGGGTGAGCTGGCCGTAGGGGCTGTCCTTGATGCGGTCGATGCGCCCAGCGAGGATGCTGTAGTCCACCCCGGTCTCACGGGCCACGGTGCCCAGTAGCGGGGCGTAGGTGGCTTCGCCGCGGAAGGTCAGGCGCAGGATGCGGCCTGCGACATGGGCGAAATCGTCGCGCTGCCCGGACTCGTCGATGTGCTCGGACTCCTGCACGAAACGCCGTGTGGTCACGTGCTGCGGGTGCAGGAACACCTCGGCCACCGGGCCTTCCTCGACGATGACACCGGCATCCATCACCGCCACGCGGTCGCAGACGCGGCGGATCACGTCCATCTCGTGAGTGATCAGCACGATGGTCAGGCCTAGCTCGCGGTTGATCTGGGCCAGTAGCTGCAACACGGCGGTGGTGGTCTGCGGGTCGAGGGCACTGGTGGCTTCGTCACACAGCAGAATCTTCGGTCGCGTACTCAGCGCGCGGGCGATGCCGACGCGCTGTTTCTGCCCGCCAGAGAGCTGGGCCGGGTATTTGTGGGCATGATCCTGCAAGCCGACGCGGGCCAGCAGCTCGGCGACGCGGCTGTCAATCTCGCCGCGGCTCAGCTCGCCAGCCAGGCGCAGCGGCATGGCGATATTGTCGGCGACGGTCTTCGACGACAGCAGGTTGAAGTGCTGGAAGATCATCCCGACCTCCTGGCGGAAGCGGCGCAGGCCTTTGCTGTCGAGGGCAGTGACGTCGACGCCATCGATCTCGATGCGCCCGCCGGAGGGTTCTTCCAGGCGGTTGATCAGGCGCAGCAGGGTGCTCTTGCCGGCGCCGGAGTGGCCGATGATGCCGAATACCTGGCCGCTGTCGATCTGCAGCGTGGTCGGCTGCAACGCCGGGGTCTCACGACCGGCGACGCGATAGACCTTGTGGACGGATTGAAACTGGATCACGCGAACGACCTTTTGGGTGTGTTCAGGGCCGGGTTCTGGGTTGCGAAGCGGCCGATCGGCGCCGGATGGGCGCAAAAGGGCGCTAGTTTACCCGGCGAGGTTTAGGCCGAGAAAATCTTTGTTGGCCTATGGTTATTTCAAAATGACATTAAGCCTGCTCAGACCAGCGCTTCATTGCTGGGCCTGCTCCAGCGTCTGGCGCACGTCGCTGCCCAGTGCCGGCGCGTCTGGCAGCAGGCTGCGTGCCTGGCCCAGGGCCCTGGCGGCGGCGTCCAGATCGCCGCGTTGCAGGGCCTCACGACCTTGCTGCATGTAGGCATCGGCCAGTTGCCGACGGTACTGCTGCAGGCGCTCGTCTGCGCCGGCGCGCGACTCGAGAGCGGCGAGCTGGTTGCGGGCCGTGTCCAGTTGCGCTTGCGCGATGCTCTGTTCGATCTGCTGGAACGCCGGGGCCAGGGCTTCGGTGGGCGCTTGCCCGCTCTGACAGGCGCTCAGCAGCAGCGCCAGGCCAAGTGCCAGGCTGCGAAAAACGAACGACTTCATGCGACTACGTCTCGTGTTGTGCAAAAAACGCGCAATCATACCCGGTTGCCCGTGCGATTTCATGCCGCTCGGCGGTGCGAGCTGCGCAAACCTGGGTGGCGAGGCTTCAGGCGTTGCGTCGGGGCAAGGCGAAGCTGGCGAGGAACAAGCCGGCGGCGCTGACCACGATGGACGGCCCGGCCGGGGTGTCCTGATACCAGGACAGCGCCAGGCCGCAGCACACTGCCAGAAGACCTAGCAGGCTGGCGCCCACGGCCATCTGCTCCGGTGTGCGCGCGTGGCGCTGGGCAGCGGCGGCGGGAATGATCAGCAAGGAGGTGATCAGCAGCACGCCGACGATCTTCATGGCCACGGCGATGACCACCGCGATCAGCAGCATCAGCGCCAGACGGATGGCCGCCACCGGCAGGCCCTCGACCCGCGCCAGTTCCTCGTGCACGGTAATCGCCAGCAACGGTCGCCACAGCCAGGCCAGCAGCGCCAGCACCAGCGCACTACCGCCCATGATCCAGGCCAGGTCGCCGGGACTGACGGCGAGCAGGTCGCCGAACAGGTAGCTCATCAGGTCGATGCGCACGTCGTGCATGAAGCTCAGCGCTACCAGGCCCAGCGACAGGGTGCTGTGGGCGAGGATGCCGAGCAGGGTGTCGGAGGCCAGCGGCTGGCGCTGTTGCAACGTCACCAGCAGCACGGCCAGCAGTACGCAGCCGACCGTCACGGTGAGGGTCGGGCTGACGTCGAGCAGCAGGCCCAGCGCAACGCCGAGCAGGGCGGCGTGGGACAGGGTGTCGCCAAAATAGGCCATGCGCCGCCAGACCACGAAGGAGCCGAGCGGGCCAGCCACCAGGGCCAGCGTCAGGCCGGCGAGCAGAGCATTGAGGAGAAAGTCAGGCATCAGTGTTTACAGTTCGGGCCGTGGACGTGGGCCGGGCCATGAATGGTCAGGCCGGGCTGAACCACGCCGCCATGCAGGTCGTGAGCGTGGTCGTGATGGTGGTGATAGACGGCCAGGCTCTTGGCGTCCTGGCCGAACAGCTCGATAAAGGCTGGGTCGCCACTGACCTGTTCCGGGTGGCCGGAACAGCACACGTGGCGGTTGAGGCAGACCACCTGGTCGGTGGCGCTCATCACCAGATGCAGGTCGTGCGAGACCATCAGCACGCCGCAGCCATAGCGCTCGCGCAGCCGCGAAATCAGCCGATACAGCTCGGCCTGACCGGCCACGTCAACGCCCTGCACCGGCTCGTCGAGCACCAGCAGTTGCGGCTCGCGCAGCAGGGCGCGGGCCAGCAGCACGCGCTGCATCTCGCCGCCGGAAATGCTCTGCAGCGGGCTGTCGATCACCTGCTCGGCGCCCACCTCGGCCAATGCCGCCAGCGCACGTTTGCGATCCACACCCGGCACCAGGCGCAAGAAGCGCAGTACCGACAGCGGCAGAGTAGCGTCGACATGCAGCTTCTGCGGCATGTAGCCGATGCGCAGGCGCGGAGCCCGGCGCACGCTGCCACGCTCGGGCTGCAGCAGGCCGAGCACCACGCGCACCAGGGTGGTCTTGCCGGCGCCGTTGGGGCCGATCAGGGTGACGATCTCGCCAGGGCGTACGCTCAGTTGCACATCGTCGAGCACCGTCTGGTCGTTGAAGCTGACCGCGACGCTCTCGAGCTGGATCAAGGCCTCGTTCATGCCTTGCCCTTGCAACCGGCGCACAGGCCGACCACTTCCACGGTCTGGCTTTCCACGGCAAAACCGACGCCGGCCGCGCCCTCGACGATGGCCTGGCTGATGGCCGGCTGCTCCAGCTCGGTGGCAGCATGGCAGACGCGGCAGATCAGGAACTGACCCTGGTGCGAGTGCTCCGGGTGGCTGCAGCCGACGAAGGCGTTGAGCGAGGCGATGCGGTGCACCAGGCCGTTTTCCAGGAGGAAATCCAGCGCACGGTAAACCGTGGGTGGCGCAGCGCGGCGGCCATCTTCGTCGCTCAGTACGCCGAGGATGTCGTACGCGCCGAGCGGTTTGTGGCTGGCCCACACCAGCTCCAGCACACGCTTGCGCAGAGCGGTCAGGCGCAGCCCTTGGCGCGCGCAGATGGCTTCGGCTTCGGCCAGCGCATGGCTGACGCAGCGGGAGTGATCGTGAGGGCGTGCAGCCAGGGGAGTGTCGGTCATGGGCAAGGACGGCGCTGGGAAGAGACGTTATTATGTTACCTGTTCAATCCCGCTTGAGTATGCCCCGTGTCGCGTCTTTTCTGTCTTATCGCCCTGTTTTTCGTCGCCAGCGCCCAGGCCGAGGTGCGTGTCCTGACCAGTATCAAACCGCTGCAACTGATCGCCGCAGCGGTGCAGGACGGCGTCAGCGAGCCTGAAGTGCTGCTGCCGCCCGGTGCCTCTCCACACCATTACGCGCTGCGCCCATCCGACGTGCGGCGGGTGCGTGACGCCGACCTGCTGTATTGGATCGGCCCGGATCTGGAAGCCTTCCTGCCGCGCGTGCTGGAAGGCCGCGACAAGCCGCAGGTGGCGGTGCAAGACCTGCCTGGCATGACCCTGCGCCGTTTCGGCGACAGCCATGACGAGCACGATCATGACCACGATGCGCACGAGCACGAGCACGGCAGCGATGACCTGGGCCATGATCACGACCATCGCCCCGGCAGCCTGGATGCCCACCTCTGGCTGCTACCGGCCAATGCGCGGGTGATCGCTGCGCGCATGGCGGCTGACCTGAGCAAGCTGGACGCCGCCAATGCGCAGCGTTACGCCGCCAACCTGCAGGCCTTCGAGCAGCGCCTGGACGCCCTCGACAAGCGTATTCGCCCGCAGATGCTGGCCCTTCAGGACAAACCTTACTTCGTCTTCCACGAGGCCTTCGATTACTTCGAGTTCGCCTATGGCCTCAAGCATGCCGGCGTATTCAGCGTGCTCACCGAAGTGCAGCCCGGCGCCCAGCACGTCGCCGCCATGCGCGAGCGCCTGCAGCAGGCCGGCCCGAGCTGCGTGTTCAGCGAACCGCCGCTGCGCCCGCGCCTGGCCGAAACCCTCACCGCCGGCCTGCCGGTCAAGCTGGCGGAACTCGATGCCCTGGGCGGCACCCTGCCGGTGGATGCCGAAGGCTACGAACACCTGCTGCAGAACCTGGCGAACGGCCTGAGCGAGTGCCTGGGCAGCCTGTAGGGTGAACACGCCTTATCGCTCCATCGGAGAAGCGCCTGCCGAGCCCTTTATGGTGGATGAAAAAAGCGTCATCCACCCTACGCTCTGGCAGCGATCCCGGATTGCATCTGGGTTACGGGCTGGCGAGGCTTTGTGGGAGGGGCTTCAGCCGCGACGAACCGAGCTACGAACTGTAACCACCCTCACGTTGCCGCTCGCCGGCGCAAACCACTAGGCTTGCGCTTTTGCCGCGAGCGCCTGCCATGCCATCCACCGCACCTCGCCCCTCCACCGCCACCCTGGTGCTGCTGGCCTCGCTGTACTGCGCTCAGGGCCTGCCTTCCGGGCTGATCGCCCACGCTCTGCCGGTGCTGTTGCGCCAGCACGGCGTCGATCTGGCGCTGATTGGCCTGCTCAAACTTCTGGCGCTGCCCTGGTTGCTCAAGGTGTTCTGGGCGCCCTGGATCGACCGCCTGGCATCGCAGCGCCTGGGTCATCACCGTGGCTGGATCCTGCCGCTACAAAGCGGGGTGATCGGTTGCGTCGCCGTGCTGGCGCTGCTGGTTCCGCAAACCCTGTTTGGCTCTGGCCTGTGGTGGCTGCTCGGCCTGTTGCTGCTGATCAATCTGCTGGCGTCGACCCAGGACATCGCCACCGACGGCCTCACCGTGCGCCTGCTGCCTGAACGCTGGCGCGGCCTGGGCAACAGCCTGCAGGTGGGCGGCTACAAGGTCGGCATGATCGTCAGCGGCAGCGGCCTGCTGCTGGTGATCGACCCGCTGGGTTGGAACCTGGCGCTCGGCCTGCTGGCTGGGCTGGTCCTGCTGATGACCGTGCCGATCTGGCTGTTCCCCGAGCGCCGCGTGCTGCCCTTCCAGCCGGCCCAGGCGGAAAGCGTCCTCGGCCCGCGTCTGCTGCTGAACCACTATCGTGGCCTGTTGGCGCAGCCCGGCATGCTGCTGTGGTTGGTGGTGGTGCTCACCTTCAAGCTCGGCGACTCGCTGGGCTCGCCGATGCTCAAGCCGATGCTGGTGGATCAGGGCTGGAGCACCGCAGCGCTCGGCCAACTGACCCTGATCAGCAGCCTGGCCGGCATCGGGGGCGCCTTGCTCGGCGGTTTGCTCTACGCCCGCATCGGCGTGCTGCGTGCGCTGATCCTGTTCGGCACCCTACAGGCCATCGGCATCGCGGCCCTGGCCTTGCTGGTGGGGCATGGCGGCAACACCGCGCTGGTCTACGCCGTGACCCTGTTCGAGCAGGTGGCCGACGGTATGTCCACCGTCGCCCTGTTCGCCGCCATGATGCGCATGTGCCGCCCGGAACACGAAGGCGCCGACTTCACCCTGCAGGCTTCGGCACAGGTGCTGTTGTCCGGCGTCGTCGGCGCCAGCAGCGGGGTGCTGGCCAAGGCGTTGGGGTATGAGGGGTTGTTCGTTGGGGCGGGGGTGTTGGGGATGTTGGTTTTGATGTTGTTGATTCCGCATGGCCGCAAGATGGTTCAACAAGCGCAGCACTAGTCTGCATGCATTCGGTCAGGGCCCCGCTTGAGCTTTGATATGACGAGATTCGCATAGTCGTGACCTGAGTTTGGGCCGCATGCCTTGCGTGAGATATGTTCGTATAGCGCTTTGAGATACGTCCTGACGGGCCTGCCTAGGCTAAACGGACAACTGATTCAACAAGGATGTTTCATGAATAACCGATTGATCCTCTCTCTTCTCCTGCTCGCCACCCTGGAAATTCGGCTGGCTCGCTACTGTCGCGGCACACCACTGACCGCGCTGCGCAAGCAGAGCTCGGCTGCATGTTGAAGATCAGGATCGGCGAACGCTGGGGCCGACTGACGTCCAGCGGCAGCGGCACATTCATGCTGGTACTGCTGATAATGACGGCGATAAGCATGAGTTTCTTGTGGCTGGCCTTTGAGCCAGCGCGTGACGCCGGTGGCTGCGTTACTCAGGCCGCTCGCGGCATGCGCGGAACGCGGGTCTGCGATCAGGGGAGCGTCAACAGGCATGTGCTGTTAAGCCTGATTATCGGCATCCTCTTTGGCTATCTCTCTTTGCGCATGCTCTGGCTCGCAGGTTGTGAATTTTTCAGGCCGCTGCCAAAGGAGCCGCTGAATGCCGTGCTGCAATTGCTGCTTAACCTTGAG
The DNA here is from genome assembly GCF_052156495.1 of Pseudomonas sp. NCHU5216. Taxonomy (NCBI): domain Bacteria; kingdom Pseudomonadati; phylum Pseudomonadota; class Gammaproteobacteria; order Pseudomonadales; family Pseudomonadaceae; genus Pseudomonas; species Pseudomonas sp. NCHU5216. The sequence continues at coordinate 37,195 of NZ_JBQLIX010000048.1, forward strand.
TATGTGGAGGTTCTGAACAGAACCGAGCTGGTCGATGGCATCCAGCTCGATCTACTGCGGTTGGATCGCAACGGCACACCCAATGCGGCTTTCCGACTGCAACTACTTGGTCTACAGCAACACAGCTTCTACTGCAAGGACAGTCGCCCGCGCGACCTGTTACTGCTGCTGAAGACTGGTCGTCGGATGAGCTTTTCCCCAGCCACGCGCCTGGCCCACCCGCAGCATGCTCATATAGACGCGAGCATCTTTGGGTCAAGTTTCCTGGACGGTCAGCTCACGCTGAAGGCTGCCAGCCATCGGCTCGAACGTCTGAAGTTGCCGATTGGCAATGAGCAGGTGGATGCGTAGGCGCCATCAGGAGGCTGGCCAAGGCCTTGTGTTGACGTATGTTCGGCATGAAGCCACTCCTGAAGGAGCTCGGCTCTGGCCCTGATGCTTTCGCACCTCGGCAAATATCTCTATGACGGGCGCGTTACAGGTTGCGCTGGCGGAAGGCTCCACCGGAACTGGACTTCGCCACCTAGGCTGGGTTCTGTCCTTCGGCAGCTTTGTGCTCTCTAGCCATTACACCTCTCCGCGTAGGCGCCTCTCACGCTCTTCGCGCTGTCCGCGTCTTCTTGCTGGGCTGAAGGGTGGATCGCCAATGGTAATCATCGCTGGTATGCGGATGTGTTGTGCGGCAGGCAGTTTAGCGACCCTGTTCAAAACAGAATACACCGACTCCGCACTGCGTTTGGTGTTGATCTGCAGGTGAGGCTTTTCGCCGTATGGCACTTTCATTTTGATGATGTAGCTACGAACCCATGTGGTGCCGTATCGGCCCATATCTCGATAATGGTCACGAGTCACCAGTTCAGTGATCTCCCGGTAAGGAACGAAAATACTGGCATGGGCCGTCAGGTCTTGCGCATGGCCGATGGCCAGATGAAGCCCCTCAGCGTCGAAGTGGGCCTCGTAGGTGGTGTCGGGAAATATCCAGTTCGCGATTACCAACACAATGATCGGATATCCCCCTAAGGAAGGTCTGAAATAGGCCGCTATTTCTGGCCGACTTCGGCCGCTGCCGATTTTGAAAGAGTCCATCTGAGCAG
>NZ_JBQLIX010000049.1:0-38187 GCF_052156495.1 Pseudomonas sp. NCHU5216
GGCCGGATGACCGGGCGGAGGGTTTTGGTTACTTTTGCCCGCAAAAGTGACTCGCCCGGGAGGGCGAAACCAAAAACGTCAGCAAAAACGCGGCAACCCGGAACTGACACCACAACAACCAACACAGGCCAGCCAAATCACACAAACTTGCCAGGGAGTACTGGACGTAGGCTTTGGCGCCGAACTGAGCATGATCCGGCGGACTGTTCGCTGGCGCTCCTGAGTCCGCCCTACGGCGCTGACGCCCAGAACCCCACCGGCGTACTGCTTCTGAGCGTCCGGCGTCCGGGTACGCTCTAAGGGGCCAAGGCTACTCCCATGGACGCAGGCGCACCGATGTATTCCCTCACGCATAAAAAAGCCCGGCACAAGGCCGGGCGCAATGGGTGCCAGAGGCACCCGAAGCAGCGATACTCAGTTCATTCCCAGCCAGTTCGGCAACGCCATGGAAACCGCCGGGATGTAGGTGATCACCAGCAGGAAGCTGATCAGCATCATCAGCCACGGCAGCGCCGCGCGGATCACCGCCGTCAGTGGCATGCCGGTCACCGCCGAGGTGACGAACAGGTTCAGCCCCACCGGCGGGGTGATCAGGCCGATCTCCATGTTCACCACCATGATGATGCCCAGGTGGATCGGGTCGATGCCCAGTTGCATGGCGATGGGGAAGAGGATCGGCGCCAGGATCAGGATGATCGCCGACGGCTCCATGAAGGCACCGGCGATCAGCAGCACGATGTTCACCACCAGCAGGAACTGCCAGGGCTGCAGGCCCAGCTCCACCACCCAGGCGGTGATCTGCTGCGGAATCTGCTCGGTGGTCAGCACATGGGCGAAGAGCATGGCGTTGGCGATGATGAACATCAGCATGATGGTCAGCTTACCGGACTCCAGCAGCACCTTCGGGCACTCGCGCCAGGTCAGATCCTTGTACACGAACAGGGCGACGAAGCCGGCGTACACGGCGGCCACGGCGGCCGCTTCGGTCGGGGTGAACATGCCGGTGTAGATACCACCGAGGATGATCACCATCAGCAGCAGGCCCCAGAACGCCTCACGGGCGGCACGCAGCCACTCGCGGAAGCTGGCGCGCGGCAGAGCCGGCAGCTTCTTGATGCGCGCGACGATGTAGATCGCCACCATCAGCACCACACCCAGCAGCACGCCCGGGATCACCCCGGCCATGAACAGCTTGCCCACCGACTGCTCGGTGGCGGCGGCATAGACCACCATGACGATCGATGGCGGAATCAAGATGCCCAGGGTGCCGGCGTTACACACGATGCCGGCGCCGAAGGCCTGCGGGTAGCCGGAGCGCACCATGCCGGCGATGGCGATGGAACCGACCGCCGCCACGGTGGCCGGCGACGAGCCGGACAGTGCGGCGAACAGCATGCACGCCAGTACCGCGCCGATGGCCAGGCCACCGCGGATGTGGCCGACGCAGGCGTTGGCGAAGTCGATCAGACGCTTGGCCACGCCGCCGGTGGTCATGAAGGCGCCGGACAGCAGGAAGAACGGAATCGCCAACAGGGTGTAGTGCTCGCTGGTCTCGAACAGCTTGATCGCCAGCGAACGCACCGAGTCTGGGCTGAACAGCATGATGGTGATGGAACCGGCCAGGCCGAGCGAGGCGGCGATCGGCACGCCGATGAACATCAGCAGGAACAGCAGCAGGAAGAGGAATAGAACGGTCATTATTTGCTCTCCTCGTGCTCGTTGACCTTCAGCGCGTCGGCGGCTTCGTCAGCCAGGCCCAGGCCGGTCTGCTGGTCGCGCAGGATGCGCACGAGAATTTCCGTGAAGCGGATGAACACCATGGCGTAGCCAAAGGGCACGATCATTCCGATGTGCCATTGCTGGATACCGTAGTGGCCCAGGTCTTCGGCACCGATGCCGGCGATGAACAGGGTACGCACCCAGTCGAAGCTGCCGACGGCGATCAGGCCGGCATAGCCGAGGCAACACAGGCAGGCGATCACGCCGATGATGCGCTGGATGCCGCGCGGGGCCAGCTTGACCAGGGCGTCGACGCCGATATGGCCGGCAGTGCGCACGCCGTAGGCCAGGCCGAAGAAGATCAGCCAGCCGAACAGGGCCTTGGTCAGGGCGCTGCTCCAGGTCATGGCCTGGGCCGCACTGAGGATGACATCGCCGATGCTCAGCAGGGTTTCGTTGCCGCCGAAGGTGTCACCCAGCCAATAGAAAACGGTATAGAAGTTGTTGAGGATCACGTAGACGAAGGTGATCAGCGTCATGGCGCCCAGCAGAAAGGCGATGAAACCTTCCTCGAAGTGCTCCCAGACGCGCCGCAAGGCGTTCATGGATGGTTCTCCCGAATGGAAAGGGCGTAGGGTGGACCGATACCGGCCCACCGTTTACAGCAGAACGACGCCCGTCGCGGGCGTCGTGGTGGGTCAGAACTGTAGCGTTCTGCCCACCCTACGGCTCTCCGGCCTTATTGCTGGTTGGCGCCTTGCGCTGCCTTGATCAGGTCCGCGCCGATCTCGCCCTCGAACTTCTTCCACACCGGCTGCATGGCTTGGCGCCAGTCGTTGCGCTGCTCGGGGGTCAGGGTCAGGATCTCGGTGGTGCCGGCGTCCAGGATGCGTTGCTTGTCGCCCTGGTTCAGCGCGTCGGCCTGCTTGTTCACCTCGACGGTGACCTCGGCGATGATCTTGTTCAGCTCGTCACGTACGTCAGCCGGCAGACCGTCCCAGAACTTGGTGTTGGTGATCAGCATGTAGTCCAGCAGGCCGTGGTTGGACTCGGTAATGTACTTCTGCACTTCGTACATCTTCTGGCTGTAGATGTTCGAGTAGGGGTTCTCGGCACCGTTGACCACGCCAGTCTGCAGGCCTTGGTAAACCTCGGCGAAGCTCATCTTGCGCGGGTTGGCACGCAGCGCCTTGAACTGCTCTTCCAGTACGGCGGAGGCCTGTACGCGGAACTTCAGGCCACGGGCGTCCTTGGGCTCGCGCAGCGGCTTGTTGGCCGACAGTTGCTTGAGGCCGTTGTGCCAGTAGGCCAGGCCGGTGATGCCCTTGTCGGTCATGGAGTTCAGCAGTTTCTGACCTTCCGGGCCCTTCTGGAAGCGATCGACCGCTGCCATGTCATCGAACAGGAACGGCAGGTCGAATACCTGCAGTTGCTTGGTGTACTGCTCGAACTTGGCCAGCGACGGGGCGATGATCTGCACGTCGCCGAGCAGCAGCGCTTCCATTTCCTTGCCGTCACCGAACAGCGAGGAGTTCGGGTAGACCTCGACCTTCACCTTGCCAGGCAGGCGTTCTTCGGCCAGTTGCTTGAACAGCATGGCACCCTGACCTTTCGGGGTGTGTTCGGCAACGACGTGGGAGAACTTGATGACGATCGGATCGGCGGCCTGGGCCATGCCGGCGATGGACAGGGACAGGGCGCAAGCCAGCGCCTTGGCAGTGGTTTTGAACATGCGGATGCTTCCTCTTGTTGTGTTTATCGCGTTGACGCCGGTGCGTCGCAACGAACGGACAAGAGCAAGTCTAGGCGGCTGAGGGAAAAACGCCGTGATTGGGCAGCGAGGCCTGGACTTGTACTTGTGGGTTCGCTTGAGGCTAGCTCAGAGCAACCCTTGTGCCAGAGTGCCACTGCTGGGGCTACAGAACCGTGAAACAGTCCTGCAAGGCTCATTTTTGAGCGCTTCGGCAATTGGCTTGCTAGGGCCGGGAGTGGCTTGGCGTGGCTGTCGAGCGATCCGTGGCGGTCTGCTGTGGCGGGTTGCCGCCACTCACTCGAACTCATCTGGCGAGCTTCCGCCAGAGCCGGAGAAGTTCAGGCCGTGCTTGCGCAGTTTGTCGTGCAGGGTCTTGCGGGGAATGCCCAGAGCCTCGGCCAAACTGCGCAATGAACCATGCGGGCGGCTCAGCTCGCCGGCGATCAGGGCACGCTCGAAGGCCTCGACCTGTTCGCTCAGGCCGCCCTGAACCGGCGGCAGGTTGGGCGCGTTGCTGTCCAGGGCCAGTTCCAGGCCCAGGGCGAAACGCTCGGCGGCGTTCTGCAGCTCGCGCACGTTGCCCGGCCAGGGGTGGCGCAGCAGCAGGGCACGCTGGCCAGGTTGCAGCTCGCGTACCGGCAGGCCGTGGCGGGCTGCCGCGCTTTCGCTGAAATGCTGGAACAGTAGCAGGGCATCTTCGCCGCGCTCGCGCAGCGGTGGAATATTCAGCGGCGCGACATTCAGGCGGTAGTAGAGGTCGGCGCGGAAGCGGCCCTGGTCAGCGGCCTGGCGCAGGTCTTCCTTGGTCGCGGCGATGACGCGGATATCCAAGGGGATCAACTGGTTGCCGCCGAGGCGTTCCACCACCCGTTCCTGTAACAGGCGCAGTAGCTTGACCTGCACGTCCAGGCTCATGCTCTCGATCTCGTCGAGGAACAGGGTGCCGCCGTTGGCGAACTCGAATTTGCCGATGCGGCGTTTCTGCGCGCCGGTGAAGGCGCCGGCCTCGTGGCCGAACAGCTCGCTTTCCACCACCGACTCGGCCAGGGCGCCGGCGTTGATGGCGACGAAGGGGCCGTCGCGGCGGTTGGACAGGTCGTGCAGGGCACGCGCCACCACTTCCTTGCCGGCGCCGGTCTCGCCGAGGATCAGCACGTCGGTGGCGATGCCGGCCAGCGCGCCGATCTGTTCGCGCAGGCGCTGCATTGCCGGGGATTGACCGACCAGGCGCCCGGCCAGTTGTTGGCGATCGGTCAGGGCCATGCGCAGGCTGCGGTTGTCCAGCACCAGGCGACGCAGGTCGAGGGCGCGGCGCACGCTGTCGAGCAGGGCATCGTTGGCGAAGGGCTTTTCCAGAAAGTCGTAGGCGCCGGCGCGCATCGCCTGCACGGCCAGGGGTACGTCGCCGTGGCCAGTGATCAGCAGTACCGGCAGCTCGGCGTCCTGTTCGTGCAACTGCCGCAGCAGTTCCAGGCCATCGATGCCGGGCATGCGGATATCGCTGACCACCACGCCGGGCCAGCCAGCGGGAATGCGTTCGGCCAGGCCCTTGGCATCACCCAGGCTGAGCACCTTCAACCCGGCCAGGTCGAGGGTCTGGCTGAGGGCCTGGCGCAGATGGGCGTCGTCGTCGATCAGCAGAACCTGGATACGGCTGTCGATGGCGCTGTCGCTGGTCATGGCGAGGGATCCTCCGGGGGTTGCAGGTTGACGCCAGGGCTGGCCAGGCGCAGGCGCAGGGTGATCAGCGCGCCGCCTTGTGCATGGTTGTCGAGCAACAGCTCGCCGTCCAGGGCGCGCATCAGGCTTTCGCAGATGGCCAGGCCAAGGCCTAGGCCCTGGGCGCTGGTCTTGGTGGTGAAGAAAGGCTCGCGGGCGCGCGCCAGTGACTCGGCGGAGAACCCGGGGCCATTGTCGCGCAGCCGCAGTTCGAGTTGTTCGCCCTGGGTGTGCACGCTGATCCAGATACGCCGTGGCGGCGCCTTGTCGACGAGGGCGTCGAGGGCGTTGGCCAGCAGGTTGCCCAGTACCTGGCGCAGGCGCGTCTCGCCGGCCTGTACCCAGAGGGTGGCGTCCGGCAGGTCGCGGATCAGTTCCACGTCCATGGCGCGGCGGCGTTTGGCCAGCAACGCCAGGGCATCGTCGAGCGCCGGCTGCAAGGCCACGCGCTCCGGGGCATGGCGGTCACGCCGAGCGAAGGCGCGCAGATGGGCGATGATCGAGGCCATGCGTTCGGTCAGCTCGCGGATCAGGCCGAGGTTGGCGCGCACGTCTTCGCCGCGTTGGTGGTCGAGCAGGGTGGTGGCGTTCTCCGCATAGCTGCGGATCGCCGCCAGCGGCTGGTTGAGCTCGTGGCTGATGCTGGCGCTCATGGTGCCCAGGGCCGAGAGCTTGCCGGCCTGCACCAGTTCGTCCTGGGCGCGCACCAGCTCCTGCTGGGCCTGCTCGCGCTCCAGCACTTCCTGCTTGAGGCGGCTGTTGAGCAGTTCCAGATCATGCGTCCGCTCGGTTACGCGCTGTTCCAGCTCGGCCTTGGCGCGGCTGTCGAGGGCGATGCGCTCGAGGTAGTGACGGCGCCGCTGCATCAGCAGGCCGAGCAGCAGCAACAGCACCAGCAGCGCCGTGGCGCCCACCGCCACGGCGCTGCGCACCGGGCGGTCGAGGAGGATGCGCGGAGCGAGGATGTTCACCGTCCAGCCGGTTTCATCCAATACCCGGCTTTGCATCAGCCAGGCGTCTGGGTCGAGATCCAGCGCCGGTGGTGCCTGGGTCGGGTAGGGCTGGTTGGCGGCGATGGCGGCCTGTTCCACGCGATCCAGCGGGCGGCTGGCGTGAAAGCGCCAATCAGGGCGCGAGGTGAGGATCACCACGCCATTGGTGTCGGTCACCAGCAGTTGTTCGGGCGTGTTGCCCCACAGCGTCTCGGTGTGGTCGAGGTCGACCTTGACCACCAGCGCGCCGATGTTGCGCTCGCCTTCACGCACCGGGTAGGCGAAGTAGTAGCCGCGCTTGCCCGAGGTGGTGCCGAGGCCGAAGAAACGCCCCAGGCGCCCGGCCAGAGCTTCGCGAAAATAGGGGCGGAAGGCGAAGTTGCCGGCGACGAAGCTGTCCGGTTTGTCCCAGTTGGAGGCGGCCAGGGTGACGCCACGGCTGTTCATCAAGTAGATGACGTCGGCGCCGGTCTGCGCGCGGGTGCGGGCCAGCAGGCGATTGGCGCCATCGAGGATGGCGGGATCGTCCGGTTCGTAGAGCGCCGCGCGCACGCCCGGCAGGTCGCCGAGAATCTGCGGCAGCACCTCGTAGCGGCGCAGGGTGCCCAGCAGGTTGGCCACGTACAGGTCGAGAGTCTGGCGGTTCTGTTCGATCAGTACGCCGCGGTAATAGCGTTCGGCCAGGTAGTGCACCGGCCACAGCAGCGGCGCGAGCAGCAGTGCCAGGAGCAGCAGGCTGCGCCAGCGGGGGCGATGTAAGGTGGAAGGCGCAATGGTCATGGAGCGAGGACGGGGGCCGAGATGATCGGCGCATTATGCACATTCCCGCCAGCTCTGCTGCCGTTTCGCGCCAACGGCAGCAGGCCCGTGCCTTCAGTCCTGGCGCGCCAGGCAGGCGTCCAGCGCCTGCTCCCACTGCGGCAGGCTGATCTGCCATTCCAGTGCCAGCCGCTCGCCATCCAGGCGCGAGTTGAGTGGCCGTTGCGCGGGGGTGGGGTACTCGCTGGAGGGAATCGGCAGCAGCTCGGCGCAGCGCTTGCCCTGGGCGCGCAGGCGGTCGGCGATGGCGCTGGCGAAGCCGAACCAACTCGTGTGGCCCTGGCAGGTCAGGTGGTAGGTGCCCCAGCGCTGGCGGCCCTGCTGCCACTTGTCGATCAGCTCGGCCGTGGCGCTGGCGATGCTGCCGGCCCAGGTCGGCGCGCCGATCTGGTCATCCACCACCTTGAGCTGTTCACGCTCCTGCAGCAGGCGCTGCATGGTCAGCAGGAAGTTGCGCCCGTGCTGCGAGTACACCCAACTGGTACGCAGGATCAGGTGATCGCAGCCGCTGATGCGCAGGGCCTGCTCACCAGCCGCCTTGCTGGCGCCGTAGACGCCCAGCGGGCGCGGCGTGTCGGCCTCGCGGTAGGGGGTGGCCTTGCTGCCGTCGAAGACGTAGTCGGTGGAGTAGTGGATCAGCGGAATGTCCAGCTCGAAGCAGGCATCGGCCATGGCGCCCGGTGCGTCGGCATTGATGGTGAAGGCCAGCTCGCGCTCCTGCTCGGCCTGGTCGACGGCGGTATAGGCGGCGGCGTTGATGACCAGCGCCGGGCGCTCACGGAGGATGACCTCGCCCAGGCGCTGCGGTTGGGCCAGGTCGAAATCGGCGCGGCCCAGGCTGAGCAACTCATGGCCGGCGAGCGCACGCTGCAGCTCGCGGGCCACCTGGCCGGTATGGCCGGTGATGAGAATTTTCATGGGAAGGTGTCGGCCTCCTCGAATGGCATGCCCTGCTGATCCTTGGCCGACAGTTGTGGCGTCTGCCCGGCCAGCGGCCAGGCGATGGCCAGTTGTGGGTCATCCCAGCGGATGCAGCGTTCGTGGGCGGGGGCGTAATAGTCGGTGGTCTTGTAGAGGAACTCGGCGTGCTCGCTGAGCACCAGGAAACCATGGGCGAAGCCTGCCGGAATCCACAGCTGGCGCTTGTTCTCGGCGGACAGGTGGACGCCGACCCATTGGCCGAAGTGCGCCGAGCCGCGCCGCAGGTCGACGGCAACGTCATAGACCTCGCCGGCGGTGACCCGCACCAGCTTGCCCTGCGCCTGCTGCACCTGATAGTGCAGGCCGCGCAGCACGCCGCGCGCAGAGCGCGAGTGGTTGTCCTGGACGAACGCGTCGTGCACGCCAGTCAGTTCGGCGAAGCGCCGGGCGTTGAAGCTCTCGTAGAAGAAGCCGCGCTCGTCGCCGAACACCTGGGGCTCGACGATCAGGACGTCGGGCAGTTCGGTGGCGATGATCTTCATGCATGTCCCTCGGCGAGTTTGTACAGATATTGGCCATAGCCGGTCTTGCCGAAGGCCTTGGCCTGGCTCAGCAGGCGCGTGTGGTCGATCCAGCCCTGCTGGTAGGCGATTTCCTCCAGGCAGGCGATCTTCAGGCCCTGGCGCTTCTCCACGGTCTGCACGTATTGCGAGGCATCGAGCAGGCTGTCGTGGGTGCCGGTGTCGAGCCAGGCGAAGCCGCGGCCGAAACGCTCGACGCGCAGGTCGCCACGGGCCAGATAGGCATTGTTGACGTCGGTGATCTCCAGCTCGCCGCGCGGCGAGGGCTTGACGGCCTTGGCGATGCGCACCACGTCGTTGTCGTAGAAGTACAGGCCGGTGACGGCATAGCTGGACTTCGGCTGCGCCGGTTTTTCCTCGATGGACAGGGCATTGCCGGCGGCATCGAATTCCACCACGCCGAAGCGCTCGGGGTCGCTGACCCAGTAGCCGAACACCGTGGCACCGCTGGGCTGGCTGGCGGCGCGCAGCAGTTTCTCGGTGAAGTGCTGACCGTGGAAGATGTTGTCGCCGAGGATCAGGCATACCGGGTCGTTGCCGATGAACGCCTCGCCGATCAGGAAGGCCTGGGCCAGACCGTCCGGCGAGGGCTGCTCGGCGTACTGCAGGCGGACACCGAACTGGCTGCCGTCGCCGAGCATCTTGGCGAAGTTGGGCAGATCCTCGGGGGTGGAGATGATCAGGATGTCGCGGATGCCGGCGAGCATCAGCACCGACAGCGGGTAGTAGATCATCGGCTTGTCGTAGATCGGCAGCAGTTGCTTGGATACGCCGAGGGTGATGGGGTGCAGACGGGTGCCGGAACCGCCGGCGAGGATGATGCCTTTCATCGGGCGGATTCCTTAAAGAGTGCCGAGTCGTTGGCCCTGGTAGCTGCCATCCTGAACGTGGCGGCACCAGTCGAGATTGTGCAGATACCAGTGCACGGTCTTGCGCAGACCGCTGGCGAAGGTTTCCTGCGGTACCCAGCCCAGTTCGCGTTCGATCTTGCTGGCATCGATAGCGTAGCGCAGGTCATGCCCTGGGCGATCCTTGACGTAGGTGATCAGCTCTTCGTAACGGCTGACACCGGCCGGCTTCTCGGGCGCCAGCTCTTCCAGCAGGGCGCAGATGGCTTTCACCACGTCTAGGTTCTTCTGTTCGTTGTGCCCGCCGATATTGTAGGTCTCGCCCACCTTGCCTGCGCTGACCACCCTGAGCAGGGCGCGTGCATGATCCTCCACGTACAGCCAGTCGCGAACCTGCTGGCCATTGCCGTAGACCGGCAGCGGCTTGCCCGCCAGGGCGTTGAGAATCATCAGTGGGATCAGCTTCTCGGGGAAGTGATAGGGGCCGTAGTTGTTCGAGCAGTTGGTGATCAGCACCGGTAGGCCATAGGTGCGTTGCCAGGCACGCACCAGGTGGTCGGAAGCGGCCTTGCTCGCCGAGTAGGGCGAACTGGGGGCGTAGGGCGTGGTTTCCGTGAACAGATCGTCGGCGCCGTGCAGATCGCCGTACACCTCATCGGTGGAGATGTGGTGGAAGCGGAAGGCGGCCTTGCGTTCGTCGTCCAGACCCTGCCAGTAGGCGCGGGTGCTTTCCAGCAGGGCGTAGGTGCCGACGATGTTGGTCTGGATGAAGGCGGCCGGGCCGTCGATGGAGCGGTCGACATGGGACTCGGCGGCCAGGTGCATGATCGCCTCCGGCTGGAACTCGGCCAGGGTCTGTGCGACCACGGCGCTGTCGGCGATGTCGGCCTGGACGAAGCGATAGCGCGGGTCGTCGGCCACCTGCAGCAGGGACTCGAGATTACCGGCATAGGTCAGCTTGTCCAGGTTGAGCACCTCGTGCTCGGTGTCCTGTATCAGGTGACGAACCAGTGCCGAACCGATGAAGCCGGCACCGCCGGTGATCAAGATGCGCATGCTGAGCCTTTTCGCTGAGGGGGTAAGTGGGTCTGGGTGCCAATCATAGGCCAGATGGGCGCCTACGCCGAGCGCTCAGGACATGGCGACATGGAGATATGTCGCTGGTTTTATGGCGCCATGAATTAACTGTGCTATTGGTTAAGTAGAATATTGAAATGCCACTATAAAAATGGTTTAGTCGCGTCATGGTTGTTTCGACGAAATTCTGTCGCTGTGGCGAAATGCGAATTATGACTGTCTTTTTTCTGACGTCTCGTGGATTCGAGTCGCAAGTCACGGCGGGGTAGTGGTTTCATGCGTCAGCTGTCGGGTGGTAGTTCATTGCTGGCGCGTCCTGGCTTCATCGAATACTTCTTGGCTGGCTGTCGGCTGTTGCATGGCCTGACGGCGGCATTACCGGGATTGCTGTTGCTGTTGTGGTTTTCCGAAGAACCGGCGCTGACCCACAGCTACGCGGCGGTACTGCTGTTCTTCAGCGTGCTGACGGTAATGATGTTCCAGGCGCTCGGCGTCTACTCGGATGAGATTTTCAGCAACCTGCTGCGTTTTCGGGTGATGTTCTTCGCCTGGTCGGCTGCGTTCTGTCTGATGTTGTTCATGCACCAGGCGCTGTCGATGTTCAATTTCATGCAGTGGTACTACCTGAGCTTCTGGTTCCTGGCCAGTTTCATGGCGTTCGTCGCCGAGCGCCTGCTGATTCTGACGCTGTACCGCTACTGGATGAGCACGGGGCAGTACCTGCAGGCTACAGTGATCCTCGGCGCGACCGATAACGGTGTGCGCCTGGCGGAATTCATGTCGCGTCATCGCGACGTGCGCTCGGGGCTGATCGGTTTCATCGACGATCGCGTCGGGCGTTTGCCCGAGCGCGTGGCGGGGCTGCCATTGCTGGGCAACAGTCTTGAGCTGGAGCGCCTGGTGCGCGAGGAGCGCATCACCCAGGTGCTGGTGGCCTTGCCCTGGTCAGCGGAGAACCGCATCGGCCAGATCGTGCGGGAGTTGCGCAGGTTGCCGGTGAATGTGCTGCTGGTGCCGGACATGCTGGCGTTTCGGCACGCGCGCAATCGCATCACCGAGGTGGCTGGGCTGCCGATGTTCAACGTGTCCGAGCGGCCGCTCGATGGCTGGTCGCCGCTGATCAAACGTCTGGAGGATCTGTGCCTGGCCTCTCTGGCACTGATGCTGGCATTGCCGGTGATGATACTGGTCGCTCTGGCGATCAAGCTCGACTCACCCGGGCCCGTGCTGTTCCGGCAGAAACGCTATGGTTACAACAACAAATTGATCGAAGTGTTCAAGTTCCGCTCGATGTATTGCCACAAGGCCGATGCCAATGCCGAGCGCCAGACCACGCGTGGCGATGATCGCATCACCCGGGTCGGGCGTTTCATTCGCCGCACCAGCCTGGACGAGCTGCCGCAGCTATTCAACGTGCTGATCGGCAGCATGTCCATGGTCGGCCCCAGGCCCCATGCCACGGCGACCAAGGCGGCCGGCATCCTTTTCGAGGACGCGGTCAAGGAGTACACCGCGCGCCATCGGGTCAAGCCGGGCATCACCGGGTGGGCGCAGATCAACGGCTATCGTGGCGAGACCGATACGTTGGAGAAGATCGAAAAGCGCGTCGAGTTCGACCTGCAATACATCGAGAACTGGTCGGTCTGGTTCGACCTTTACATCCTGTTCCGCACCCTGCCGGCGGTTCTGCTCACGCGAGAGGCCTATTGACCATGACTGCCCTGATTCCCTGCATCATCGCCGGTGGCGCGGGAACCCGTCTGTGGCCGGTTTCGCGGGAGGCCATGCCGAAACCCTTCATGCGTCTGGCCGATGGCCGCAGCCTGTTGCAGAAGACCTTCGAGCGGGTCGCCGCCTTGCCCGACGTCAGCCAGTTGCTCAGCGTGATCAACCGTGAGCTGCTGTTTCGCACCCTGGACGATTACCGCGGGCTCAAGTTGCAGTGCCGCGGGCTGGACTTCCTTCTGGAACCCATGGGTCGCAATACCGCTCCGGCCATCGCCGCGGCGGCCCTGCACGTGCTCGAACAGCATGGCGAAGACGCCCAATTGCTGGTGCTGCCGGCCGATCACCTGATTCGTGACCAGGCCGCCTTCGCTGCTGCCGTGGAACAGGCACGAGCCCTGGCTGCAGCCGGCTGGCTGGTGACCTTCGGCATTCGCCCGGATCATCCTGAAACCGGCTATGGCTACATCCGCCAGGGCGAGGCGCTGGAACACGGCGGCCTGCGCGTGGCCAGTTTCGTCGAGAAGCCGGATCTGGCCACCGCCCAGGCCTACCTCGATGGCGGTCAGCACCTGTGGAATGCCGGCATGTTCTGCTTCCGTGCCGATGTGCTGCTGGGTGAACTGCGCGAGCATGCCGCCGCGGTGGTGGAGGGCGTGGAGCGTTGCCTGGCGGCCAGTACCTCGACGGCTGGCAAGCTGGGCGTGCAGTGCGAACTGGATGCCGAGCGTTTCGCCGAGGTGCCCGACATCTCCATCGACTACGCGCTGATGGAGCGCTCGAGCAAGGTGGCCGTGGTGCCTTGCGACCTGGGCTGGAGTGACATCGGCTCGTGGCAGGCGCTGCGTGAGTTGAGCCCGGCCGATGCCAATGGCAACCAGATCCGTGGCGAGGCGGTGCTGCACAACGTGCAGGGCTGCTACATCGACTCGCCCAAGCGCATGGTCGGTGCTGTCGGCGTGCGCGATCTGGTGGTGGTGGATACCCCCGACGCCCTGCTGATCGCCGATGCCCACAACACCCAGGACGTCAAATACGTCGCCCAGGAACTGAAGAAACGCGGCCACGAGGCTTATCGTCTGCACCGTACCGTCACCCGCCCCTGGGGCACCTACACCGTGCTCGAGGAAGGCCCGCGCTTCAAGATCAAGCGCATCATGGTGCGCCCCGGCGAATCGCTGTCGCTGCAGATGCACCACCACCGCAGCGAGCACTGGATAGTGGTCAGCGGCATGGCGCGGGTGGTCAATGGCGAGCGCGACTTTCTGCTCAACACCAACGAATCCACCTTCATTCCCGCCGGGCACAGCCATCGCCTGGTCAACCCCGGGGTGATCGACCTGGTGATGATCGAGGTGCAGAGCGGCGAGTACCTGGGCGAGGACGATATCGTCCGTTTCAACGACATCTACGGCCGTGCGCCGGCCAGCGAGGCCAAGAGCTGATGCGCGTGGCCCTGATCATTCCGACCCGCAATGCCGGCGCGCACCTCGACCGGCTGTTGCCGGCGCTCGCCGAGCAGACCTTGCAGGCGGACGAATTCCTGGTGGTCGACAGTGCCTCGCGTGACGATACCGTGGCGCGCATGCGCGCTGCCGGGGCGCGGGTCGAGGTGATCGAGCCGCGCCAGTTCAACCATGGCGGTACGCGACGCTGGGCCAGCCAGCAGGTGCAGGCCGACGTGTTGATCTACCTGACCCAGGACGCCATTCCGGCCAACCCGCAGAGCTTTGCCCGCCTGTTGGCGAACCTGCTCAGCGAGCCGGACATCGGCGTCGCCTATGGCCGCCAACTGCCGCACGCGGATGCCGGTTTGCTCGGCGCGCAGGCGCGGCGCTTCAACTACCCGCCGCAGTCGCGTACCAAGCGCCTGGCCGATGCCGCCGAACTGGGCATCAAGACCTGCTTCAGCTCCGACTCCTTCGCCGCCTATCGCCGCGAGGCGCTGGAGGCCGTGGGCGGCTTCCCCGAAGACGTGATCGGCAGCGAGGATGCCTACGTCGCGGCGCGCCTGCTGCTGGCCGGTCATGCGGTACGCTACGCCGCCGATGCCGAGGTGCGGCACTCGCACGATTACCCTGTGCTCGACGAGTTTCGTCGCTATTTCGACATCGGCGTGTTCTATGGTCGCGAGCGCTGGATCGGCCAGGCCTTCGGCGCTGCCGGTGGCGAAGGGCTACGCTACGTCAAGGCGGAGCTGCGAACCTTGCAGGCCGCCGGTGCCCTCTGGCGCATTCCCGAGGTGTTGTTGCGCACGGCCTGCAAATTGCTGGGCTATCGTCTCGGTCATCTCGAAGCCCATCTGCCATGCTCCATCAAGCGTCGTCTCAGCATGTTTTCCACTTACTGGACCTAGACCCATGTTCGCTCATACCAAGAAGTCATTCGTTCAGTCCCCTGTCGTCGCTGCCCTGCTGGCGCTGTTGCTGGTCGGTTGCAGCACGCCGGCGCGGGTGCACCTGCCCGACGACGAGGCGCTCAAGCTGCGCCACCAGGAAATCTACAAGCTGGCCGACCTGCCGCCGCCGCAGGTGCGCATCCAGAGTGGCGACACCCTGCGCATCGTGCGTGACGCTCAGGAGCCGGCCGAGCAGGACGATATGTCCCTGTTCGTGGTGCGCCCGGATGGCTACTTCTCCATGCCCTACGTGGGGCTGATCAAAGCCGACGGGCGTACCCCCGAGGACGTGGCCAAGGAGGTCACCAGCAAGCTGAGCAAGATCTACCGGCGGCCCAACGCCACGGTGAACATCGCCATCGCGCCGAGCAACAAGGTGTTCATCGGCGGCGCGGTGCCCAATGCGGCCTTCTTCGATCTGGTCGGCCACGCCACTCTGGAGCAGGTGCTGCTGGCTTCCGGCGGTGTGCTGCCCTCGGCCGACAGCGACAATATCGCCCTGCTGCGTGCCGGTGACGACGGCAAGTACAAGATGTACTTCTTCAGCCTGGCCTCGCTGCTGCAGGACAAGGAGCGACCGATGATCGCCATGCAGCGTGGTGATCTCATCTACGTGCCGCAGTCGGGGATCGGCAGTGCTGTCGAGGCGGTGGACATGTACTTCACGCGGCTTATTCCGATCAACAAAGCCGTTGGTTTGGGTTTCAACTACAACCTCAATCAGCAAGACACCAAGGTTGACCTTAATGTCCCGCGGTGAAATTGAGTTGTTTGAAGTGACCTATATTTAAGGGTAACTCTGTGCTCGAAATTCGTTCTTTCCGCGACCTATTGCGGCTGTTCTTTATCTTCCGCAGGGAGTTCCAGCTCGCGGTGATCGCTACCGTGGTGGTGGCCGTGCTCGGCGCTTTCCTGCTGCCGACCAAGTACGAGTCCACCGCGCGCATGCTGGTCAAGCCTGGGCGTTACAACGCCACCATGCCGATCGATGCCGCTGGTCGAGCCGCGCTGATCGCCCCCAGCACGCAACGCGACCCGGTAGTCGACGAAGAGAAGCTGCTCACCGGCCGGCCCATTGTGCACATGGTCGCCGAGCGTTATCTGGAACTGATGGCCAACTACCGTCCGGAAGGCTTCTGGAGAACGGTCAAGTTCCATGTCGGCGCGGCGGTCAATGCCGTCATCGAAGCGTTGCGCAGCGTGCTGCAGGTGCTGGGCCTGGTGGAGGCGCAAACCCCCGTGGAGCGCCTGGCCAAGAAGCTGGAGAAGAACTTCAGCGTCGGCCACGAGCCGGGCTCGGCGGTCATGGAGGTCAGCTTCACCTGGAACGACCCCTACATCGCCCAGCAGGTGGTGCAGACCTGGATCGACGCCTACCTCGAGGAGCGCACCCGTGCCCTGGGCCGCGACAGCCTGTACTCCTTCTATGAAGGTGAGCGCGACAAGGTCGGCGAACAGATCGACAGCCTCAAGCACGCCCTGAGCGAGCGACTGCAGAAGGTCAATGCCATCAGCGTGCAGGAGCGCCTGGAGAACCTCACCAAGCAGATCAACCGGCTCTCCGATGCGCGTGCCGAGAAGCTCAACGAACAGGCCGGGATCGCCACCTTCCTGGCCGATGCACGCCAGCAGCTCAAGCGTCAGCCCAAAGAGCTGGTGACCAGCCGCGAGATCAGCCTCAATCCCAATCAGCTCGACCTGCATCGCCGTCTGAATGCGCTGGAAGAGCAGCGCTCCAGCCTGCTGCGCACCTTCTTGCCCGATGCCCCGCCAGTGCGCGAGGTGGAACAGAGCATCGAGCAGATGCAGGCCCTGATCGCCAAACAGGCCGAGCGCATCGAGCGTTCGCAGAACCTGGAACCCAACAGCATCGCCACCAACCTGCGCCAGCAGATCGTCGACGCCGAGTTGCGCGAACGCCGCCTGGCCGGGCAGATCAAGGACTATGCCGAGCAACTGGCGGCTCTGCGTGCCGAACGCCTGAAGGTGATGAGCGACGAGCCGGAAATCAACCGCTTGCTGCTGGAGCTGGACAACGCCGAGAAGAGCTTCAGCCTCTATGGCGAGAACCTGGAAAAGGCCCGCATCGACCAGGCCCTGGATCGCAGCCAGATCAGCAATATCGCCTTGCTCGAAGCGGCCACGCTCAATCCTTCGCGAGTCTTCCCCAAGAGTCTGCTGATTCTCGCCCTGGCCTTGCCGTTGGGCCTGGCGGTGGGCCTGCTGACGCTGTACCTATGCTTCTTGCTCGACCAGCGCATCCACGACGGCGCGCGTGTCGAGGAGGTGTTCAAGGTGCCGCTGTGGACCACCCTGCAGCACCTCGGGCCGCGCCCCTGGAAGATCGTCAGCGCCTTTACCGCCAGCATCTACCGGCTCTACAGCCAGTTGCCGCTGGAACGCATCGAGCGCGAAGGCCTGACCCTGGCCCTGACCTCGGCGCGGCCGGGGGAGGGCGTGCGCTTCGTCAGCGAGCACCTGGGGCAGTTGCTGGTCGAGCGTGGCCATGCCGTGCGTTTCGACGGCAGCGAACCGGCTCGCCCTGGTGAGGTGGTGCTGCTCAATGCGTCCTGCTTGCTGAGCAACCAGGATGCCTTCCTGGCCATGCGCCGCGCCGACCTGATTGCCCTGGTGGTGGAAGCCAAGACCAGCACCATCCCGGTGGTGCAGAACGCCTTGTCGGTACTCAACACGGCGTTCGGCAAGATCGACGGCATCATCCTCAACAAACGCCGCTTCGAGGTGCCGGCGCGCCTGCTCAATCTGCTCGCCGGTGGCCGCGTGCTACCCGAGCCGGCGCCGGTTGTGCCAGCGCCCGAGGCGGCGAGCCAGCCGCCGCTGCTGACCGAGCGGGCACAGGCACCAGCAGCGGCTGCTGCGCCTGTCGCGCCCCCGGCGCCTAGAGTGGCCGCCGCGTCTGAGCCTGTCGCCACGCCTGAGCCCGTCGCCGCGCCTGAGCCCGTCGCTACGCCCGAACCTGCAGCCGCGCCGCAAGCGGCTTCGGCACCTGCCCGCGTGCCAGGCAGTCCGCTGCCGCCGCTGGTCAGCACCACGGCCGGTCTGGTGGCACACCCACCGGCGCGCGTCGTTTCTGCCCAGCCGCAGAACGCGCCTGCGCCTGCTCGCCCGCTTCCGGTCGAGCCGGCCGTGCTGGCTGAGGCTCCCAGCCACGTGCATGCCTGGGGCAGCAACCGCCTGATCGAGCAAGCGCCGCTGCATAGCGTGCTGCTGGTCGAGCTCAAGCCGGGTGCGCTGATTCCCGCGCATTTCCATGCGCACCGCAGCAAGCACCTGCTGATGCTGTCCGGGATATTGCAGGTCGAGATCGACGGCCAGGTGCAGCGCCTGCGTGAGGGCGATGGCATCGATATCGCCATGGAGCAGGTGCATGCGCTGAGCAATGCGGGTGTTTCCCCGGCGACCTTCTTCGAGGTGCGCCTGGGCGAATTCCTCGCCGAGGAGGATTGCGTTTTCGTTCAATGAGGCGGGCAGACGGCCGATGATGTCATCATCGGCCTTGCCAGCCAGACGCTGCATAGCGTGAGATAAGCGCGGCCAGGGCGCAGAGACCGCCCTGCCAACCATGACAACATTTGACCGACAAGGAACAGCAAAAGATGTCCAACGAATTCTTCCACCCCGCCAGCACCTCTCCCAAAGGCCTGTGCCAATACCCCTGGGGCACCAGTCAGGCACTGGAGGAGTCGCCGCGCCACTGCCTGGTCAAGGTGACCATCGCTCCGGGCCAGGGCCTGCCTGCGCACTACCACCAGCACCGCAGCAAGCGCCTGCTGGTGCTCTCCGGCATTCTTCACGTCGACATCGACGGCCAGGTGCATCGCCTGCGCAGCGGCGAGGGGCTGAGCGTGGGCCTGGAGCAGGTGCACGCGATGAACAACCCGAGCGTGGCCCCGGTGCAGTTCTACGAAGTACAGACCGGTGATTATTTCGGTGCGGAAGACGTGACCTACGTCTGAGTGCGGTCGCCCCGGCGCCCTGGTCTGACCGGGCGCTCGCGGCCTGAATCGATACCACCTGTGCAAGGAGCTCTGCATGATCGGATCGCTACCCTGCCACGGCCCTGTCGAACAGTCTGACGACTGGCGCGATGGCGGTTGGCGCTCTTCGCGAGCGGCCTGCACGGTGCCCTGTTTTACCCGCGCGTCGCGCCTGTCCGGCGGCACGCCGCGTTCGATTTCTCTCTCGCCTGTCATGAGTATGTCCAGATGATCGATATCCGCTCCTTCCGCGACCTGCTGCGGCTGTTCTTCATCTTCCGGCGAGAGTTCGAGGCGGCGGTGGTGGTGACCCTGGTGCTGGTGCTGCTGGGTGCATTCCTGCTGCCGACCAAGTACGAATCCAACGCGCGCCTGCTGGTCAAACCGGGCCGCGAGAGCACCACGCTGCCCCTGGAAGTGGCTAACCGCCAGGCGTTGATCGCCCCCAGCACCCAGCGCGACCCCATAGTCGACGAAGAGAAGATGCTCACCGGGCGGCCCATCGTGCGCATGGTCGCCGAGCGCTATATCGAGCTGATGGCCAATTACCAGCCGCAGGGGCTGTGGAAGACCATCAAGTTCGAGGTCGGCAAGGTGGTCAACGCGGTGATCGATGCGCTGCGCAGCGTGCTGCAGTTGCTCGGGCTGGTGGAGGCGCAATCGCCAGTCGAACGTCTGGCCAAGAAGCTGGAGAAGAATTTCACCGTCGGTCATGAGCCTGGTTCGGCGGTCATGGAGATCAATTTCACCTGGAACGACCCGGCCATTGCCCAGAAAGTGGTGCAGACCTGGGTCGATGTCTACCTCGCAGAGCGTGCCCGTACCCTGGGGCGCAAGAGCCTGCAGGTGTTCTACGAGAAAGAGATGCAGCAGGTCGCGGCGCAGATCGACGGCCTCAAGAACGACCTGCGTACGCGCTTGCAGGACGTCAATGCGGTCAGCGTGCAGGAGCGCCTGGAGAACCTCACCAACCAGATCAACCGCCTGGCCGATGCCCGTGCCGAGAGTCTCAACGAGCAGGCCGGTATCGCCAGTTTCCTGGCCGACGCACGCCAGCAGCTCAAGCGTCAGCCGCAAGAAGTGGTGACCGCGCGTGAGGTCAGCCTCAACCCCAACCAGCTCGACCTCAAGCGCCGCCTCAATGCGCTGGAGGAGCAGCGCGCCGGCCTGCTGCGCACCTTCCTGCCCGACACGCCGCCAGTGCGTGAAGTCGACCAGAGCATCGAGCAGATGAAGGCCATGATCGCCAAGGAAGCCGAGCGCATCGAACGCTCGAAGAACTTCGCGCCGAACGCCATCGTCGCCAATCTGCAACAGCAGATCATCGACGCCGAGCTGCGCGCCAAGCAGCTGGCTGGGCAGATCAAGGACTACGCCGCGCAGCTCGCCCAGTTGCACCAGGAGCGCCTGCGCGTCATGGCCGACGAACCGGCGATCACTCGCCTGTTGCTGGAACTGGCCAACGCCGAGAAGAGCTATGCGCTGTATGCCGAAACCCTGGAGAAGGCGCGTATCGACCAGGCGTTGGACAACAGCCAGATCAGCAATATCGCCAAGATCGAAGAGGCCACCTTCAACCCCAGCCGGGTCTTTCCCAAGAGCCTGATGATGCTGCTGCTGGCCCTGCCGGCGGCGCTGGCGGTGGGCCTGCTGACGCTCTACCTGTGCTACCTGATCGACCAGCGCATCCATGACGGCGCGCGCATCGAGACCGTGTTCAAGGTGCCGTTGTGGAGCACCTTGCAGGATCTCGGGCCGCAACCGTGGAAGCTCGACAGCGCCTTCACCGCCAGCCTCTATCGGCTCTACAGTCAGTTGCCGCTCGACCGCGTGGCGCAGCAGGGCCTGACCCTGGCGCTGGCGTCGGCGCGACCGGGGGAGGGGGTGCGCTTCGTTACCGAGCACCTTGCCCGCCTGCTGATCGAGCATGGCTATCAGGTGCGCCTGCTGGGCAGCGAGCCGGCCAGGCCGGGTGAGGTGCTGATCCTCAATGCCTCGTCCTTGCTGAGCAACCAGGACGCCTTCCTGGCCTTGCGCCGCGCCGACCTGATCGCCCTGGTGGTGGAAGCCAAGACCAGCACCATCCCGGTGGTGCAGAACGCCCTGTCGCTGCTGCAGACCGGCTTCGGCAAGGTCGACGGCATCATCCTCAACAAGCGCCGCTTCGAGGTGCCGGGCGCCGTGCTGGATCTGCTCAGACGCCTGCGAGGCGGGGCCTGATGCGCATTGCCCTGCTGGCGCCCTTGCCGCCCGAGCAGACCGGTATCGCCGATTACGCCTGGCACCTGAGCACGGCCTTGCAGGCCGCCGGTGTCGAGGTGCTATGCCCGCTACGCGGTTGTGGCATGGATGCGCAGCGCAACGCCGCAGCGCTCGCCGCCTTCGACTGGGGTTCGGTGGATCTGGCGCATGCCGAACTGGGCGGTGGACGCCTGGGGGAGTTCCAGGCCTTGCGCTGGTTGCTGAAGCACCAACCGCAATTGCCCTTGACGGCCACCGTGCACGACCCGGAGCGCCTGGTCTGGCGCCGCGCCAGCCTGCCCTGGGCGCTGCGCTGGCTGGGGCGTCTGCCCAGCCCGCTGCCGCAACTGGCGGCGCTACTGGCCGACCCGCTGACCCTGCGTGAAGAGCGTCAGGTGGCGCAGGGCCTGGCACGGGTGGTGACCCTCACCGAACTGGGCGGCCACCTGCTGGCCCGACGCATGCGCCTGCCTGTCGGGCGTCAGCTCAGCATCGCCCATGGCAACCTGCAGATCGCGCCGTGCCCGCTGCCGCCGGCCGAGCCATTGCGCCTGCTGTATTTCGGTTTCATCTATCGCGGCAAGGGTATCGAGGATCTGCTCGATGCCCTGGCCGCCACCTTGCAGCGGCGGCCCGAGCTGCACGGGCGCATCCGTCTCACCCTCGCCGGTGGCAGCGCCCCGGAGATCGCCTTCGGCCCCCGTGGCAACTACCTCGACGAGTTGCGCGCGCGGGCTCGTGCCCTGCGTCTGGACGGCTGCCTGGACTGGTCGCTGGATCTGCCGGCCAGCGACATCGCCGCCTGCATTCAGGCGCACCATGTGCTGGTGCTGCCCTATCGTGAATCGAAGAAGCTCAGCCTGCTCGGGGAGATGCGCGGCACCAGCGGCGCGCTGTCCTGGGCCAATGCCTGTGGCCGCGGGGCGATCACCTCCGACGCCCGCGCCTTCGCCGAAGAAGTGCGCAGCGGCAATGGCCTGACCTACCCGCAGGGCAACGTCGAAGCCTTGTCGGCCTGCATCGAGCAAGCCGCCGATGCGCCGCAGCGTGTCGCCCAGTGGGCCGAGCGCGCGGCCGAGATCGGCGCGGCCCGTGCCTGGCCCAAGACGGCCGAGCGTTTTCGCCAACTCTTCGCAGAGGTATGTGCATGATCAGCCCATGGTTTTCCCGTCTGGCGCTGCTGGCGGGGCTGACGCTCGGCCTGGCCGGCTGTGGCATGAGCCAGCCGGCCCAGGCCGAGGCCACGCAACTGAAGGCGCCGCGTGCGGTGGTCTGGAAGGACTTTCTCGGGGTCAATGCGCACTTCCTCTGGTTCCCCCCCGAGCAATATCGCGAGCAGATGCAGCGCCTGCGCGACCTGGGCCTGGAGTGGACGCGCATCGACCTGCATTGGGATCGCCACGAGCCCAAGGAAGGCCGCTACCGCCTGGGCGAGCTGGATCAACTGGTCGCCGACCTCAAGGCGCAGCAGCTCAAGTCGGTGTTCTACCTGGTCGGTTCGGCGCCGCATGCCACCAGCGCGCCGCTAGGCTCGCCGACGCCGGATCAGTACCCGCCGAAAAATCCTCTGCTATTTGCCAAGACCATGGCCATGCTGGCCAAGCGTTACCCCAGCGTCGATGCCTGGCAGGTGTGGAACGAACCGAACCTGCCCTCGTTCTGGCGCCCGCACGAAGACCCGGAAGGCTACGGCCGCTTGTTGCAGGTGACCACCCAGGCGCTGCGCCAGGTCGTGCCGGACAAGCCGGTGGTGATGGGCGGCATGGCCTACTACAGCCAGATGCCGGTCAAGGGTGGGCTGATGCTGGAAAGCCTGGGCAAGCTGGGCGTGCAACAGTTGGGCACCATCGTCGCCTACCACCCCTATTCGCAGACCCCGGAAACCGACGAGCCCGGCGCGCGCGATTTCGTGCTGCGCAGCCAGCAGCTCAACGCCACCCTGCGCGGTGCGCAGGTGCCGCAGATCTGGGCCACCGAATGGGGCTGGTCGAGCTACAGTGGGCCGAAGGAATTGCAGGAAATCATCGGCGATCAGGGCCAGGCGGACTACGTGCTGCGCCGTCTGGCGCTGATGAGCGCGCTGGATTACGACAAGGTGTTCCTCTTCGCCCTGTCCGACCTCGACAGCCGCGCCTCGGCGCGCGATCAGCATTACGGCCTGCTCGACCTGCAAGGCAAGCCCAAGCCGGTCTATCTGGCCCTGCAGCGCTTCCTCAAACTGACCGGGCCGCGCCTGGAGCCGGCGGATGCCCCCACGCTGGAAGCAACCCCCGATGACCTGTTCAGCGTTGCCTGGCAGCGCGAGGACGGCAAGCACCTCTGGCTGTTCTGGAGCGAAAGCTCGGCGCCGTTGCATTTGCCGCAGATCAGCGCCGCCGAACTGCACGACCCGTTGACCGGCAGCCAGACGACCCTGAGCGAGGCAGGCGGCGTTCGCCTACAGGCCAAGCCCAGCCTGCAGATGCTGGTGTGGTGAGAGCGAACATGCGCGTGCTGTGGATCGTGCCCTATCTGCCCTGGCCAACCACCAGTGGCGGCAAGACGCGCCAGTACCAGTTGCTGCGCGCCCTGGCCGCGCGCGGCCATCGCATCACCCTGCTGGTACAGTCCAAGACGGCGCTGGACGATGAGTGCCGGCAGCATCTGGAGCCCTTGCTCGAACGCCTGATCGTGCTGCCGCGGCGCAATCTGCGCAGCCCGCTGACCCTGCTGGCGGCGCTGTTCGCTCCCTGGCCGCTGCTGGCTTCGGTCAATGGTCTGTCCGGCGCCCTGCGTGAACGCTTCGACAGCCTGCTGGCCGAGGGCGGCTGGGACGTGGTGCAGGTCGAGCACAGCTATGGCTTCCAGCCCCTGGCCGGCCCGCTGGCGCGGCGCGGCCAGCCCTTCGTGCTCACCGAGCACAATCTGGAGTCGGCACTGGGCGCGGCTACCTATGATCGTTTCCCTGCCTGGCTGACGCCCTTCGTGTGTTATGACCAATGGCGCTCACGGTGTTGGGAGCGCCGCGTATTCGACCAGGCAGGGCATGTGGTCGCTGTGACCGAGGCCGACGCCCAGGCCATGCGCCGCCTGACCGACACGCCGGTGGCGGTGGTGGTCAATGGCGTCGACTGCCAGGCCTTTGCCCAGGTGCAGGCGGCTACCGGCAGCCAGCGCATCCTCTTTGTCGGCAATTACGAATACGCGCCCAACTGCGATGCCGTGCAGTGGGCGCTGGACGAAATCCTGCCAAGGCTCTGGCAGGCCTGCCCGCAGGCGCGCTTCGTCGTCGCCGGCCATGCCCTGCCGCAGGCCTGGGCGCAGCGCTGGCCCGATCCGCGTATCGAGTGGCTGGGCTTCGCCGCCGATCTGCCGAGCGTGCAGGCCGGTTGTGCGGCGTTTCTCGCACCGCTGCGGCATGGCGGCGGCTCCAAGCTCAAGGTGATCGAAGCGCTGGCCGCTGGCCTGCCGGTGGTGAGCACGGCGCAGGGGGTGTCCGGGTTGGCGGTCGAGGCGCGGCGTGACTACCTGGCCGGC
Organism: Pseudomonas sp. NCHU5216; assembly: GCF_052156495.1. NCBI lineage: Bacteria > Pseudomonadati > Pseudomonadota > Gammaproteobacteria > Pseudomonadales > Pseudomonadaceae > Pseudomonas > Pseudomonas sp. NCHU5216. The sequence goes on from NZ_JBQLIX010000049.1 coordinate 24,308, forward strand.
GAGACCGCCGCTGAGCTGGCCGCCGCCCTGGCCGAGGTGCTGGCCGATGCCGAGCAGGCCGCCGCTCTGGCTGCCAATGGCCGCGCCTACGTGCGCCGCGAGCATGACTGGGCCGGTGCGGCCGAGCGGCTCGAGGCGGTTTATCGGCAGATCGAGCAGGAGCGGGTATGCGCGTAGGTCTGGATTACCGACCGGCGACCGTCGCCCCGGCCTCGGGTATCGGGCGCCAGGTGCTGGCGCAGGAGCAGGCGTTGCTGGCTCTGCCTGATACCGAGCTGCTGCGTTTCACCGAGGCGCCGCTGGATCATCCGCAGCGTGCCACGGCCCGCTGCCCGGACTGGGCCAGCCCCTTGCAGGGCCTGCAACGGCCGCAGGTACGTTGGCGCTTCGAGGCCGGTTTTCTGCCCCGCGCGCTGCACGAGGCGCGCATCGACCTGTATATCGCCACGGCCAACATGGGCCTGCCTCTAGGGCGCAAGCGCGGGCGCAAACAGGTGCTGGTGCTGCATGACCTGTTCCAGCTCACCGAGCGCAATTTCCATCGCTCACGCCTCAAGGCACTGGCCTATCGCTGCATCGATGGGTTGTCCATCGCCTGGTCGGTGCTGATGGCCGATCGCATCTGGTGCCCCTCGCAGTTCTCGGCGGACGAAGCGGCGCGGTTATTCCCCTTCGCCCGCAACAAGCTGCGCGTGCTGCCCAATCTGGTGCCGGGCTTCGCCACCACGCCGGCGCAGTTGCCGGATGACCTGCCCGAGCGCTTCTGGTTGGCCGTGGGCACCCGTGAGCCGCGCAAGAACATGGCGCTGTTTCTCGACTGCTGGCAGCAGGCACGCCGGCAATCGGCGCAGGTGCCGGCTCTGGTGCTGGTGGGCCACCCCGAGGATGTGGCGCCTGAGCTGCGCGAACTGCCCGGCCTGCATTGGCGCAGTGGCTTGAGCGAGGCGCAGCTCTGTGGCTTGTACCAGGCAGCGGAGTGCCTCTGGCAGCCTTCCTATGGCGAAGGCTTCGGCTTGCCGGTGGTGGAGGCGCTGAGTGTTTCCACTCCGGTCGCGGCCGCTACCGGCTCGGCCCTGGACGAAGTGTCGCCGCCCGGCTGCCCGCGCTTCGCCCCGCACGATCGCCAGGCCCTGCTCGCCTGCCTGCTGCAGGTGGCTGCACAGCCGCCTGCACGCACGGCGGAGTTGGCCGAGTGGGCGCGGCGTTATGAGTTTCCGGCCTACAGCCGGCGTCTGAATGAACTAGTCATGGAGTTGTCGCGCTGATGGCCATGGGATTACCTGTCGCGCTGATTCTCGGCGTGTTGTTCGGTGTGCTGCTGTGGTTCCTCAGCGTCGGCAAGCTGGTGGTGCTGCTGGCCGGCGGCGCCCTGACCCTGACCCTGCTGCGCAAGCCGCTGTGGGGCCTGCTGCTGTTCGCCGTGCTGGCCACCAGCATCCCTTACACCACGGTACAGGTAGGTATCCGTACCACCATCAGCGAGGCGGTGCTGGGCCTGACCTGGCTGGCACTGCTGTGGCAGGCCTTCATCGGTCGCAGCCGTGGCCTGCTGCAATGGCGCCCGGTGGAGCGCACCCTGCTGTGGCTGATGCTGTACAGCACCCTGCCGTTCGTGGTCGGCATGATCATCATCAATGCCGAAGGCAACGGCCCGGTGAACTGGGTGCGCTGGCTGATGAACCTGTCGCTGCTGTTCATGGTGCCGCTGTTGCTGCGCAGCGAGCGCGACCGCGATCAACTGATCGTGGCCCTGCTACTGGGCAACCTGGCCATGCTCTGCCTGTCGATATTCATCTTCCTCAAGGATCGTGATGCCACCACCATGATCCCGATTCTCACCGACCTCAAGTACGCCCACCCCGAGGCGGTCAGGGACATCTTCTCGGCCAACTACCAGCGTATGGCCTCGCCCTGGGTGCACCCGAACCTGACTGGCGGCATCCTCGCCCTGTTCGTGCCGCTGGCGCTGCTCTACGGCTGGACGCGCAAGGGCTGGCGGCGCCTGCTGGGGCTGTCGGTGGCGCTGCTGGGCTGCGCCGGCCTGCTGTTCAGCATCTCCCGTGGCGCCATCGTCTCGCTGGCTCTGGTGCTGCTGTGGCTGACCTACAAGCGCACACCCTACAGCGGGCGTATCCTCGGTCTGGGCATCGCCTTCGGTGCGGCGCTGGTGTTGTTCTACCCGCCGCTGCAGGAACGCCTGCTGACCATGTTCTCGCCGAGCAACGCCAGTACCGAGGTGCGCTTCCTGGAGTACGCCATGTTCCCCGACGCGATGGCGCGTTACCCGCTGGGTATCGGCTTCAAGGTCGACCCGCCGGTGCCGGGCAGCGGCCTGCTGGGGATTTCCAACCTGTGGCTGAACTTCATCTACAAGATCGGCATTCCCGGCATGCTGCTGTTCGTCGCCGTGACCCTGCTGTGGTGGCGTGAGGTCAGGCCGGTGGGCGCGGTGCGCCGCATCGATGCCGACAATGCCATCTGGCTCGGCAGTACCGCCGGTGTGCTGGCGGCCATCCTCACCGGCCTGTTCGACCACTACTACAGCTTCACCTACGTCATCATCGCGCTGTTCTGGCTGCTCATGGGCCTCAGCCTGCAGGTGGTGCGCCTGCACCCGGAACTGCGTGATGCCAGCGACTCTCACAGGGAATCCTCGCCATGAAACACCGTGTCAGGCTGCGTTCGGATCTGCGTGCGCAACTGGATGATTACGCCGCCAAGCTGGGCGTGACGCGCGACGAGCTGGAGCGCGCGCTGCAGTGGATGTTCGAGCATGACGTGGCCTTTGACGAGAGCGGCGTTTACGCCATCAGCTCGGTGGATATCGAGCCACGCATCGAGAATCCGCTGGCGCGGCGCTTCTACGCCCTGCTCAAGACCGAGATTCCGGCGAAGTTCGTGCCCCTGTACGGCAAGAACTGGGCGACCCTCAAGGATCGCTGGCTGCGCGCCTGGGAGCAGGCCTACAACATCCTGATCAACAAGATCCCCAGCCACCATGTGCGCATCTGGTGGCTGCGCGCCGGTGGCGCGAAGATCGGCAAGGGCACCTCGATCTGGCGCAACACCGAGGTGCTGGGAGTGGAGAACCTGGTGATCGGCGACGACAGCGTGATCGCCTGGCACTGCCAGGTGGACGCCCGCGCCGGGCTGGTGATCGGCGACCATGTGGCGATCGCCTCGCACGTGCTGATCATCGCCGGCACCCATGATCTGGCCGCCCCCGAGTTCTGGTCGATCTCGGCACCCATCTACATCGACGACTACGCCTGGATCGCCAGCCGCGCGCTGATCGGCCAGGGCTCGCACATCGGCCGTGGCGCGGTGGTCACCGCCAATACCGTGGTGGCCAAGGAGGTGGCGCCGTACAAGATCGTCGGTGGCAGCGGCGCCAAGATCATGGGTGAGCGCCCGCATGACCTCAACTACAAGGTCGGCGGCAAGGGCCTGTTCACCTTGTTCCACTGACAGCCATGTTCAACAGCACGCTGTGGCTGACGCTGGCGACTCTGGCCGGTCTGGGCCTGGGCTTTGCCCGCGAATGGCTGCTGGTGACCTCCTGGGGGGCGGGGGAGCGCAGCGACGCCTTCATCGTCGCGTTGTTTCTGCCGGAGGCCCTGCGCATGGCGCTGGCCGGTGGCTTGCTGGCCGCTGCCGCGCTGCCGTTGTACGGCCAGCGTGACGAGCAGCAGCGTCGGCGCTGGCTGAACGCAGTCAGCCCCTGGTTGCTGCTGATTGCCCTGGCGCTCTGGGCGGCCCTGGCCCTGGCCGCGCCACTGTGGGTACGGTTGATCGGCCCGGGCCTCGGCGAGCAGGCGCGGCAGGTGGCCGGCGACAGCCTGGCGCTGCTGGCGGCCTGCGTGCCCGGCCTGCTGCTGCACGCGCTGTTGAGCATTCCGCTGCAGGCGCGTGAGCGTTTCGTTCTGGTCGGCCTGGGCTCGTTGATGTTCAACCTGCCGGCCGTCGCCTACCTGGCCTGGCGTGGCGCTGCCAGCCAGCCGGCGGAACTGGCGCTGGCCTGCGTGCTGGGCAGCCTGTTGATGCCGCTGTCGCTGCTGCCCTCGGCCTGGCGCCTGGGTTGGCGGCCCTTGGCACGGGAGCGTGAGCACGGCGCCGCGCGCGAATTGCTGGGGCGGATGGGGCCGCTGCTGGCCAGCAACCTGGCCAGCCACGGCCTGGCGCTACTGGAACGCATGGTCGCCAGCCTGCTGGGCGAAGGCGTGGTCACCTGGGTCAACCTGGCGCGCAAGCTGATCAACCTACCGCTGATTGCCCTGATGAACCTCAATCAGGTGCTGCTCGGCATGATGAGCGCACGGCAGGCCGGCGCCCGCCTGGCTCTGCTGCATCAGGGCCTGGCCGCTGCCACCCTGTTCAGCCTACCGGCCTCCTTTGGCTTGATCGCCGCCAGCCCCACCTTCATTCTGTGGCTGCTGCCGACCGACGTGGCGGCCGGGCCATTACCGCTGCTGCTGGCCTGGTTCTCCGTGCCGCTGGTGTTCGGCGCCTGGAACGCATTGCTGGCGCGCTACGCCTATGCCGCTGGCGATACCGCGCTGCCCCTGCGCTGCGAGCTGTTCGGTGGCGCCATCAATGCCTTATTGCTGTTGAGCCTGCCGTTTCTCTTCGGTGCGCCTGGCATCGCCCTGGCTGCCTTGGGTGGGGTGATCACCACGGGGCTGGCGTTGTTGCAACGCCAGGGGCTACTGGGTGCCGTGCGCTGGCGCCAGCAGGGCCTCGTCAGCGTGCTGCTGCTGGGCCTGGCTGCCGTGCTGGTGCATCCGCTGCAGGCGGGTATCGGCCAATTGCTGCTGGCCACGGCCGGTGGTGCGCTGGTGCTGGCCGGCGTGGCCGCCTGGTTGCGACCCTGGCGCATGCAGGGTTGAGCGGTTACGCAGCCAGGCTCAGCAGTCCGCCAGTGACACCGCTGGCGATCACCACCAGCCAGGGCGGCAACTTCCAGAACAGCAGCGCGACCAGTGCCAGCAGGGCCAGGGCGAAGTCCAGCGGGCCGTGGATCGCACTCGTCCACACCGGCTGGTAAAGCGCCGCCAGCAGCAGGCCGACCACGGCGGCATTGACGCCTTGCAAGGCGGCCTGGGTGCGCAGGCTGTGGCGCAGGTGTTCCCAGAACGGCAGCGCGCCGGCCACCAGCAGGAAGGCCGGCAGGAAGATCGCCAGCAGGGCGATCAGGCCACCCAGCCAGCCGTTGGGCGCCGGGTTCATCGAGGCACCGAGAAAGGCCGCGAAGGTAAACAGCGGCCCCGGCACCGCCTGCGCTGCGCCATACCCGGCGAGGAAGGCCGTATTGTCCACCCAGCCGGTAGGCACCACTTCGGCCTGCAGCAGCGGCAGCACCACATGGCCGCCACCGAATACCAGCGAGCCGGCGCGGTAGAAGGCGTCCACCAGTGCCAGTGTCTGGCTCGGGAACAGCGCCGTCAGCAGGGGCAGCCCCAGCAGCAGGAGAAAGAACAGCGCCAGCCAGAACAGGCCAACGCCAGGCCGAACGCTGATCGACAGCGGTTCATGGGTATCGCTGCGCTGCGGCTTGAACAGCAGCAGGCCGACGACGGCGGCCAGCAGGATGACTCCGACCTGGCTCCAGGCGGAGGGCAGCAGCAGTACCAGGCAAGTGGCCGCCGCCATGATGCTGATGCGCGGCGCATCGGGGCACAGACTGCGCGCCATGCCCCATACCGCCTGGGCCACCACCGCCACGGCCACCACCTTCAGCCCCTGCAGCACGCCAGCGGGCAGCACATCGCCATAGCTGGCGATGCCGAGGGCGAAGAGAATCAGCGCCAGCGCCGAGGGCAGGGTGAAGCCCAGCCAGGCCGCCAGGGCGCCGCCATAACCGGCGCGCGACAGCCCCAGGGCCAGGCCGACCTGGCTGCTGGCCGGGCCGGGCAGGAACTGGCAGAGGGCGACCAGATCGGCATAGCTGCGTTCGCTCAGCCATTGCCGGCGCACCACGAACTCGTCGCGGAAATAGCCCAGATGGGCGATGGGGCCGCCGAAGGCGGTCAGGCCCAGGCGCAGGAAGATCAGGAAAACGGCCCAGCAACTGCGGTCGGTCATGGTCATGGTTTCAGGCGCGGCAAGAGTGCTGACGATAATGGAAACGGGTGAATGAAATACTGCAGTTGCCCCGGGAGGCCGGCGCCATGGCAATGAAGCAATCTAATATTCACTTTTCCATATATATGGTTTGGCATATATTGGCGCCACGCCGTTGCGCTGGAAACCCCGATGAGCCAGAAAAAGCGTGTTCTCTTCCTTTGCGTGGCCAACTCGTCGCGCTCGCAGATGGCCGAAGCGCTGCTGCGCCACCTCGGTCACGCGCACTTCGAGGCCAGCAGTGCCGGTAGCGCACCCACCGAGGTGGATCCGCGCACCCGCGAGGTGCTGGAGCAGGCGGGTATTGCCTGTGCAGGGCTGTTCAGCAAATCCGTCGAGCAGCTCGCCAATGAGCCCTTCGACTATGTCATCACCCTGTGCGACAAGTCGGCGCTGGAATGCCTGAGCCTGCCGGGTAGCGGCACCTACATTGCCTGGCATTTCGCCGATCCGGCCACCAGCACCCAGGCAGATGCCTACCGCAATACGCTGGAAGAGATTCAGGCGCGGATAGAACGGTTTATCCGCATCGAGCGCGAAGCGGCCGCTGCCGAATCCAATGTCATGCTGCCCAGCGAGCTGTTCAAGTGCCTGGCCGACGAGACGCGCACGCGCATCGCCTTGCTCGTCGCCCTGGAGCAGGAGCTGTGCGTCTGCGAGTTGACCGCCGCGCTGGATCTGACGCAACCGAAGATCTCACGCCACCTGGCGCAACTGCGCGCTTGTGGGCTGCTGCAAGACCGCCGCAATGGCCAATGGGTGTACTACCGCCTGCATCCGCAATTGCCTGAGTGGGTCAGGGAACTGCTCGTGCGCACCCTGGACAGCAACCTCGAATGGCTGCGCGCGGATGTACAACGCCTCTGGCAGATGCACGACCGCCCGGCACGCAGGCCGCTGTGTGCCTGAGACTCGATCAACCCTTATTAGTGGAGAGCGCAGCATGAGTATCAAAGTCGGTATCAACGGTTTTGGCCGCATCGGCCGCCTGGCACTGCGCGCCGCCTGGAGCTGGCCCGAGCTGGAGTTCGTGCAGATCAACGACCCGGCCGGCGATGCCGCCACCCACGCGCACCTGCTCGATTTCGACTCGGTGCATGGCCGCTGGCAGCATGAGGCGAGCAGCGACGGCGAGTGCCTGGTGATCGATGGCAAGCGCATCAACGTGAGCGCCAACAAGGCCATCGCCGACACCGACTGGAGCGGCTGCGACCTGGTGCTCGAAGCCAGCGGCAAGATGAAGACGGTGGCTGTGCTGCAAGGCTATCTGCAGCAGGGTGTGAAACGCGTGGTGGTCTGTGCCCCGGTCAAGGAGCAGGGCGCGCTGAATCTGGTGATGGGCGTCAACCAGCACCTGTTCGACCCTGCGCAGCACCGCATCGTCACCGCCGCCTCCTGCACCACCAACTGCCTGGCCCCTGTGGTCAAGGTGATCCACGAGGCGCTGGGCATTCGCCATGGCTCGATCACCACCATCCACGACCTGACCAACACCCAGAGCATTCTCGATACGCCGCACAAGGATCTGCGCCGCGCCCGCGCATCGAGCATGAGCCTGATCCCCACCACCACCGGCTCGGCCACGGCCATTGCCGAGATCTTCCCCGAGCTGCGCGGCAAGTTGAACGGCCACGCCGTGCGCGTGCCACTGGCCAACGCCTCGCTGACCGACTGCGTGTTCGAGGTCGAGCGTGCCACCACCGTCGAGGAGGTCAACGCGCTGCTCAAAGCTGCCGCCGCAGGGCCACTCAAGGGCATCCTGGGGTATGAAGAGCGCCCGCTGGTATCCATCGACTACCGCACCGATCCGCGCTCGTCCATCGTCGATGCGCTGTCGACCCTGGTGGTGGCCGGCACCCAGGTGAAGATCTACGCCTGGTACGACAACGAATGGGGTTACGCCAACCGCGCGGTGGAACTGGCGCGCCTGGTTGGCCAGGCCGGCTGACCCGGTATGTGGGAGGGGCTTTAGCCGCGATCGTAGCGCAGTCTCGTAGGGTGCGCTGTGCGCACCACCCAGCGCACCGCATATTACGGAATATTGGCTTGCCCGCATGCCCTTCAAGGAGCGCCATGGTGCGCGCAGCGCACCCTACGCTTGAGGCCAGCCCTCCGGCCGCGCCTGTAACCACGCTCGATCAGGAAATCACGCCATGCACGCCCTCGCACGACTCTCTCCGGAGATCCGCCAGTACCTGTTGGTGACCGGCAACTACTGGGCTTTCACCCTCACCGACGGCGCCCTGCGCATGCTGGTGGTGCTGCATTTCCACAGCCTGGGCTACACGCCGTTGCAGATCGCCGCGCTGTTTCTGTTCTACGAGATCTTCGGCGTGGTCACCAACCTGGTGGGTGGTTACCTCGGCGCGCGTCTGGGCCTCAACCGCACCATGAACTTTGGCCTCGGCCTGCAGGTGCTCGCGCTGCTGATGCTCACCGTGCCGGCAGCCTGGCTGACCGTGCCCTGGGTGATGGGCGCCCAGGCGTTGTCCGGCATCGCCAAGGATCTGAACAAGATGAGCGCCAAGAGCTCGATCAAGCTCCTGGTGCCGGACAGTCAGCAGGGCACACTGTACAAATGGGTGGCCATCCTCACCGGCTCGAAGAACGCGCTCAAGGGCGTTGGTTTCTTTCTCGGTGGCGCGCTGCTCGCCGTCCTCGGCTTCAGCGGCGCAGTGCTGGCCATGGCCGCCGCGCTGGCGCTGATCTGGCTGGCCAGCCTGGTGCTGCTGAAGAAGGATCTGGGCAAGGCCAAGGCCAAGCCGAAATTCCGCGACCTGCTGTCCAAGAGCCGAGCGATCAACATTCTCTCCGCTGCCCGGCTGTTCCTGTTCGGCGCGCGCGACGTCTGGTTCGTGGTGGCGCTGCCGGTGTACCTGAGCAGCGTATTCGGCTGGGACTTCTGGCTGGTGGGCGGCTTTCTTGCCGCCTGGGTGATCGGCTACGGCATGGTGCAATCGTTTGCACCGCATCTCACCGGCAAGCGCAGCGGGCGAGTACCGGACGGCCGCGCGGCTTTTATCTGGGCCGCACTGCTGGCCGGCCTACCGGCGCTGATCGCCTTGGGCCTGGGTGTTGGCGGGGCGGCGCAGGTGGTCTTGCTCGGTGGGCTGATGCTGTTCGGCGTGCTGTTCGCGATCAACTCCTCGCTGCACAGCTACTTGATCGTCAGCTACGCCAAGGAAGATGGCGTGTCCCTGGACGTGGGCTTCTACTACATGTCCAACGCCCTGGGCCGGCTGATCGGCACCCTGCTCTCGGGCTGGGTATACCAGGCCCATGGCCTGGAGGCCTGCCTGTGGCTATCCAGCGCATTCGTGCTGACTGCGGCGCTGATTTCGGTGGCTTTGCCCAGGCACCGGGGCAACCGATAGGCGAGATTCGAACCATAGAAACGCGAAAGCCCCGCATTGCGGGGCTTTCCAATATGGTGCGGCACCAGGAGTCGAAAAATATAATAATTATATGATTTATATAGTTTTTATTCTTTGTGTCTAATTACTCTATCTCTAAAACTATCCTCAGGCACTCGACCGATTGTCTTTCACTAGGAACGCGGGAGGTTCTGCCTCAAAGCCAAACCACCAAATGATCGCGCTGATGATATTGAGTCCGAAGATCACTGTGTCTCGCAGAGGTGAAAATACCTGGTCGCGATTTTTCGTAAGGTGCAGCTCGTTCAGTTTCCCTCAACTTTGTCGCCTTCAGTCTCGTCAAAGTTTGGACTTCTGTATCCGGGTGCAAACATTGAGCTCTCTACACCGTACAGAGCTAAGGGATCGCTAAGCCATAGGCGGTAAGCTTTGTCTTTGATGCTGTGGTCAGGCGAGCAGTCCACGTGGTACTGCTGCAAGACGTACCCTGCCATTGCCGCACGTACTCGAAGCTTAAGAACTCCGTCGGGCATGTCGAAGTCGCACATCATTATCTGTGCGCAATCCTTATCAGGATGAGGGACAAGAGGGAGGTCGAGCATCCGATTCCACTGGTCATCGTTCTTCTTGTTTTCATTGGAGAGTGGCTTTTCTCCTAGTTGAACTTGAGCAGATCCGATTCGAGCTAGAACAAAGTCCACAAACTTTCCGCGCTTACGATCATACGCGCGGACGTGCCAGCGCAAGCCATCGCAACTGATAGCGAACGGCACAATCTCCCGCTCAGATTTTCCCGAACCCGAGGTGTAGCTTATTTTCACTACTTGGCTGAGGCTTATTGCGCGTGAGATTGGTGCCAAAACTTCTACTTTCGGTTTGCTGAGCAGAGTAACCGACTCATTTAGGATGAATGGCTTCTCTCCATCCAGACCGTAGCCGTATCCGTGGGATAGAGCTGTGAGCACGCGTTCAGGCGAATGCGCGACTACAGGTGAGAACGTCTCGCACATCACGTAGTGCTTGGTCACGGTGTCGAGCTCAGTGTTCTGAGGAGCAATCTCTCGATACTGAGCGAAATCACGAGTGGCCGCCGCCGCGCCCACCCCGAATCTGTCCATGAGGTCAGTGCGTGAAGCGGTTCCCGTGAAATACAGTCGGAAATCTATGTACACCAAGCGCTCTCGTTGTGCCTGGCTGTATTCGTTCAAGTCGATCATTTGCTCTCCGTCTTGCTTTCTCACGGTCTTGCCTTCTTACCTGCCTTGCGGGACGCACCCAGCGTCTGGTCGGGCGCATCTGAGATCCTACGATAGCACATGCGAGCGCTTGACGTAATCAAAATGACGATGATACATTTGCGTTGTGGTTTTCTGTTGTGGCTATCTGCAGCACATTAGGAGCTTAAAAATGGTGGTTCGGGTAAAATATCAGAACGCCAGAAACACAAAAGCCGGTCAAGGTACGAACTTGACCGGCCTTCGGAAAAAGACGTCTGAATCGGCTCCAGGTGTCTCTCGCGCTTTCTGGAAAAAGCTTGTGGATGTTAGCCCCTATTGGGGGCCTTTCGCAAGGGAGCGAGTTCTGTGTTTGAGCCATCTCGAAGGAGGACATGCTATGTCCCAGCTTGAGATGTTCGAAAAACCCGATGGGGAGGGCGAGGTTATCTACCGGATGACCATCACCACCAAGTCGGGGAAGGTGATTCGACGTGCTAACGGGCAACCGTTCCGTATCGTCATTCGCCCGAAAGCGACCAGTTGATAATCGCTTAAACAGAGCCCAGGACACATTTTTGTGTCCTGAAGGCCACTCGCTCCTCATATGAAAGGTATAAAAAATGTCTAGATGCACAGCACCGATACGCGGACATAGCTCAGCGGCAGCGGCGGCAGCCTGTCCTGCGTGCCGCTACCGTAGCAGCTCTCGCTCCTATTCCACATCATTTGGTAGCAGTGGGAGCAGCTATAGCGGCTACAGCTCCAGTAGTGGGGCTACCAGGTCGGGCGGGACGGCAAGGCCACGCTGGTCCAAAGCTGGTTCGTCTGTGTCATACACATTGGGTCAAGTGCAATCACTTCAACCAATTCGCCAGACCATTGAGACGCGAGCGGCGGCACAACCTGACCTGCGTGATGTATTTCTGTGCCACGCGTGGGACGATCGGCAAGGGGCGGCCAAAGAGCTACATGAGCTTCTTGTAGCTGCTGGTGTCAAGGTTTGGTTTAGCGAGAAGGATCTTGGACTCGGTGTTCCGATGATGCGTGCCATCGACAAAGGATTAGCGAATTCGCGAATTGGACTCGTGCTGGTGACTCCCGCGTTGTTGGCCCGCCTCCCCAAAGAAAGCGTTGCTGACAAAGAGCTTTCCACGCTCTTGGCGGGTAACCAACTAGTTCCCATCGTGCATAACACGACATACGACGCACTTCGCAATGTCAGCCCGCTACTCGCGTCCCGAAGCGGCCTGGACACCGCTGAAGACTCGATGTCGGTGATAGCTAAAAAGATTGCCGAGTTGGTCACGCTCTAGAAGTGGCAATCGGTTGATTCGTTACCCTGCTAAATTTGAGTGAAATTCTTCTCCATTTTAATCGAATAGACTGACCGCTGGAAAAACTGTTAGCGCAAGAGCTGGTGCGCGTTTCCGCCCCTTTTTGCTATCTGTAGATAGCAGAAAGGGGGGGTTGGCAGTATATGGCTAGGGTGTAGCAAATTTGGCTCGTTAATTTTCATTATTAATTTGCCGCTGATTGTCACTGAGTGTCTTCACGGTGTTAGATTGTTCGATATTGATAGCTCGCTGTCATTGCGTGATGTTGTCTAGGGATTAGTTATGATAAAGCCACCGTTTAAAATTCTTAAGTCCCATCTGGTTGATGCGTTTTTTATTACGCCTGATAAGTTGTATCGCGAATTCGAAGCTCCTTTAGAAACGGTGGATAGATTCAAGAATGGGAGAATCTATTTTATCGTAAAACGACGTAAAGCGCGATTTTCCAGTGCCTCGCTGAACAGAAAGTGTCAGATCGTATTTAAGTATTCCTCACAGGGCATGCTATCGCGCCCTCACAAGATCGACATTGCTCAGTTGATGCATGGCGCACCGGGTATCAATAAAAATTTCTTTCCGACGCCGGCTCATCTGCAATCAATGATTCAATATGTCGAGTCTGCAGATGAGTATGAGCGCCTATTGAAGCGGGAGCCTATGGTTGCAGCTGTCATGCCGGGAAGTGGGGAGACGGAGCGTGCGGATCGGGCAATCGCCTACCATTTTCTGACACCAGTGGACCCGACGCCCAAGGATGAAAATAGGCATATCATCTTTGCTCATCAACTGCTGCGTGTTACCGAAGATGTTCCGGAAAAGTACGAAGTTATTTACATCGGCAAGGCCATGGAGTTGTCCGGCCGAATGGATGGGCACAAGCGTGTGCAGCAAGCCCAGGCAGAATGCGAGGACAATGCGGAGATCTATCTGTACTTCTTCACACCCAAGTTTGAAGCGATGGCGTCTCGCGATGGTATGGTCATCAAGCGGCCTAACGATTACACGACCCTAGGAGAAGAGAATCTTGTGCTCGCCGCTGAGGCCGGTTTGATAAATTACTTCAAGCCTGAAATGAATGTTCAGAATAAAACAACGGAATTGAGCAAAAGTAAGACCATGGCTCGCGTGAAGAGTTTGGATTACACACATTTTATTTCGGAGTGTAATTTTGATGAGTGCGACTATGCGTTCGAAACGTCTAAAGTCAAGAAGAGTGGCGTGCACGAAAAGGTTTACTCACTTTGACGCAGAGCAGGCATCTTCTATTCATATTGGCGTCAGCTTTCAGTCGGTTGCTTCCGTTCTTCATTATCTGAATCACATCTCAGTCTGAGATTGAAGGTCCATGACGTATCTAGGCGCCGAGCGAGCAGTCGGATGGTAAGCAGATAGTAGTATCGTGTTGCCTCGTCATGTCTGGCGAGGCAATGCTCTATGAACCAAATCAGGTGCTTTCGCTGCCAAGTCCAGGGTGTTGTTCGCTTCCAGCGCAGTGCAATTTTATTTTCCAGCGAAAGGTTAAAACCACCGGCTTTCAGCTGGTGAGCTTTAGCGCCACCATGCGAGGGTGGAGGGCAAGCGCATGGACTACAGATATGGCAGCCATACGGTTTACCAGATTGAGTATCACTTTGTTTGGGTGACCAAGTATCGATACAAGGTGCTCAGCGGAGAGGTAGCAGAGCGGGTACGTGAGCTGGTGAGGCAGACGTGCGAGGCGTTTGAGATTCGGATTGTGAAAGGCGTTGGGGTTCTACCCTGAGGAATCCCCACAAATCTACTCCAGCGCCCGAGCTTGCCGGTGAACCTCGTCACGTAGCAATAGCTCCATCTTG